>CAITOG010000389.1 GCA_903893955.1 uncultured Actinomycetes bacterium | reverse complement strand
GATCGGCGTCCCATCCGCCAGATCGACCCACCCTCGAAGCTCCCCGACGCCATCATCGAGGCCGTGGTCCCAGACCATGGTGGAGGGATCCATCAAGATCCGCACCGAGTCCATCAGGGCGATGCCGGGGTCCGTGGCAGTCCTGTTCGACGGGACACGGACGCACGTCTCTCGAGACGGCATGGTCGGCGGGGCGCTGATGTCGTAGAGGCGCTCTGCACCGGTGGTCAACGTGGCGAACGCCATCTGCGACTCGACCTTGGGCACACCACCTTGGAGCATGGTGGCGCGCACCTGGCTCACGCCTCTGCCAGCTCGAAGGAGCGCCACGTCGATGATCACCTCGTCATTGGAAGGCGCACCGAGGAACGTCGTCGAGATCGCCACACAGTGAGGGTGACCCGCCTCGCTGGCTCCCGCCGCAACCATCACCGCGGCGAGGTAGCCACCGTTCGGATTGCCGACGATCGACCAGTCATCACTCAGGATCGCTCGATAGGTCCCGTCTCGGCCCACCTTCTCGACGCTGGTTGCCTCGGCGTAGCCGACGAGGTCCATCGCAGCGTCAGTCCTGGGCGAAGCGGCTGGCGAACGACTGGAGCTCTCTCGTCGAGAAGCTCCGACGCTCCTCGAAGACCCGCTGGTAGCCCGTCGCCGAGATCAGCCAGGTGCCGTCGATTCGACGGTAGGTGTCGGCGTAGAACGCGGTGCCACCGATCTCGAGGTCAGCCGCCGGGATGAGGACGCGGTCCTCGAGATACCAGACACCAGTCGCCTCGTCGTCCGAGAGGAAGGTGATCTCCGGGTGGTGTCCGTGGTGCTCAGAGATGATGCCGGCATCCGACAGTGATGCCGACAGGAACTCGACGATCGCCTGGCGGCCTGAGAAGGCCAGATTCCCGTTGTCGTAGCCGGCCTCGCAGTCCTCGGTGAGCAACGCCCCGAGGTCGTCGAACTCCTTGAGATCGAGGTGCCGGAAGTACCGGTACTTAAGGTTCAGGATCTCTTGGATGTCGTCGTGTCGCACTGCTCCCCCTTGGTCGAGGCCGAGTGTACCGGGACCCTCGACAGCTTCCCTGCGGCTATCCTCGCAGGAGGCCAGCCGTCCGAGATGACGGATTCCAACCACGAAGAGGCGATATGCGACGCATCACCCATTGGATCGATGGTGTCAAGAGCGAATCCACGACCGAACGGTGGGGAAAGGTGTTCAATCCGGCGACCGGTCAGGTCCAGGCTGAGATCCCCTTCGCCACCGACGCCGAGATCGAGCAGACCATCGCTGTGGCCCGCCGAGCGGCGGCATCGTGGGGCAGCGCCTCTCTGTCTGCTCGCACCGAGGTCATGTTCTCCTTCCGACACCTGGTCCACGCACGTCGAGACGAGATCGCCTCGATCATCACCGCAGAGCACGGCAAGGTCCACGCCGATGCGCTCGGCGAGATCTCTCGTGGCCTCGAGAACATCGAGTTCGCCTGCGGGCTCGGCTCCCACCTCAAGGGCGGCTTCTCGAGCCAGGTCTCCAACGGGGTCGACGTGAGCTCGCTTCGCCAGCCCGTCGGCGTGGTCGCCGGCATCACCCCGTTCAACTTCCCCGTCATGGTGCCGCTCTGGATGACCGCCAACGCGCTCGCCTGTGGCAACGCGATGATTCTCAAGCCCTCTGAGAAGGACCCATCCGCTGCCCTCCTGCTCGCCGAGCTGCTCGCCGAGGCTGGACTTCCCGCCGGTGTCTTCAACGTGCTCCAGGGCGACGGCGGCACGGTCGGCGCGCTCCTTGAGCACCCGGGCATCGACGCGGTCAGCTTCGTTGGCTCGACCCCGATCGCCACGTCGATCTACTCCCGAGCCACGGCGGCCGGCAAGCGGGCGCAGGCCCTCGGCGGGGCGAAGAACCACATGGTCGTCTTGCCTGACGCCGACCTCGACGTTGCTGCCGACGCAGCCGTCTCGGCCGCCTACGGCTCAGCAGGTGAGCGCTGCATGGCGGTCAGCGTGGTCGTCGCTGTCGGCGAGATCGCCGATCCGCTCGTGGCCGCCATCGCCGAGCGCATGGCGAAGCTCGTGATCGGTCCTGGCGATGACCCGGCCAGTGAGATGGGCCCGCTGATCACCGCCGAGCACCGAGACAAGGTCGCCAGCTACGTGGCCGGTGCGAGTGCCGAGGGTGCGACGGTGGTCGTCGACGGCAGGGACCACACGTTCACCGGCGACGCTGCCGAGGGCTTCTTCATCGGCACGTCCCTGATCGACAACGTCGCTCCCGGCATGAAGGTCTACGACGAGGAGATCTTCGGACCGGTCCTCAGCGTCGCTCGCTGCGACACCTACGCAGAGGCGATCGAGCTGGTCAACGCAAACCAGTACGGCAACGGCGTGGCCATCTTCACCCGAGACGGCGGTGCGGCCCGACAGTTCACCTTCGACGTGACCTGCGGCATGGTGGGGGTCAACGTCCCGATCCCGGTACCGGTCGCCACGTACTCATTCGGTGGATGGAAGGACTCCCTCTTCGGTGACGCCCACATGTACGGCCCGGCAGGGATCGACTTCTACACCAGAGCGAAGGTCGTCACGACCCGTTGGCCGGACCCTGCCACCTCAGAGGTCGACCTCGGGTTCCCGAAGACCCGCTGACCTGACGCGTGGCACGCCGGCCCCACCCGATCCAGCGCCTCGCCGCCTATGGCGTCTATCGACGCGATGACACGATCCTGCTGGTACGGGCCTCGAACCTGACCGAGGTAGCCGGACGATGGTTCTTGCCCGGCGGTGGCGTCGAGCACGGCGAGCACCCGATGGCGGCCCTCGAGCGAGAGATCACTGAGGAGACTGGCCTCGTCGCCACCATCGGCGCACAGCTCGGGATCATCTCTGATGTTCGGACACGGCGAGACGGCACCAAGCTCCACAGCGTCCGCATCATCTACTCGATCGACCACGCGTCCGGCGAACTCTGCGATGAGGCCACCGGCAGCTCTGACCTGGCGGCCTTCGTCACCCTCGACGAGGCACGATCGATGCCGGTCGCCTACTACGCCGTCCAAGCGATGGGCATGGCGGGCATCGACATCGCGCCGACGAAGAGCTAGCTCGAGAAGAGGGTCTCTTTGATCGTCCGCTTGAGGATCTTGCCCGACGGGTTCCTCGGCAACCGCTCGTTGGAGAACACGACCTTCGATGGGATCTTGAAGCTCGCCAGCTTGTCAGCCAGGAAGTCCTGGAGGCTGTCCTCATCGAGCGTTGCGCCGGCCTTGGGGTGGATGACCACTGCGACCTCTTCGCCCAAGCGCTCGTGCGGCACGCCAAGGACCGCGCACTCGTAGACGTCAGGGTGCTCGTAGATCGCACTCTCGACCTCTGCGGAGTACACGTTCTCACCCGCTCGGAGCACCATGTCCTTGGCCCGGTCCTCGATGTAGAGGAAGCCGTCTTCGTCGATGCGGCCAAGGTCGCCTGATGCCAACCAGCCGCCGACGATCGTCTCCTTGGTGGCATCTGGCTTGTTCCAATAGCCGCGGATCAGGTTCGGACCGCGCATCCAGATCTCGCCGCGCTCGCCGACCGGCAGCGGCGACCCGTCCTCGCCACGGATCTCGCAATCCATGATCGTGGTGTGGGCCCGACCGGTCGACGTCGGGTGGGCGACATAGTCATCACCGTTGTTGTTGGGGCCGAACGCGTTCGTCTCGGTCATCCCGTACCCGATGTTCGGCCGGCCCTTCTTGAAGCCCCCTTCGATGCGGTCGACGAGCTTTGACGGCGCGGGCGCGCCACCACCGCCGACGCTCGCCAACGACGAAGTGTCGTACTTCGAGAAGTTCGGGCTCTCGAGCATGTCCCAGCTCTGCGTGGGGACGCCGACGAAGGTCGTCACCCGCTCAGCCTCGATCAGACGGAGCGCGGCCTCCGGGTCCCACCGGTACATCATCACCAGCTTGAACTTCATGCCGAAGCACGACAGCATCACCGGCACGCAGCCGGTCACGTGGAACAGCGGGACGATCAAGATGAAGCACGGCGGGTGCTCATCACCGCCCATGACGTTCTCGCCGCCCTTGCGCGCACCACCGATGGTGTTGTTCGCCCAGAACCCCATCAGCGCCTGGATGACCGCACGGTGGGTCGACACGGCGCCCTTGGGGAATCCGGTCGTGCCCGACGTGTAGAGGATGGTGGCGTCGTCGTCAGGGAGCACCTCGACCGTCGGCAGCGGCGTCCCAGGGACCACCACGTCCTCGTAGCGATCGACGTCGTGGAACTGCGGCTCGAGCGAGTCAGAGCGGACGACCAGGATCTTGCAGCCGTGACCGTGTGCGGGTCGGTGCGCCCGCTCGACCCGCTCTGGGTCAGCGATCAGAAGGCTGAGCCCAGAGTCGCCGATGGCGTAGTCGAGCTCTTCCTCGGTCCACCAGGCGTTGAGGGACACCGACACACCACCGACCATCAAGATGGCGGCGAAGGAGATGATCCACTCAGGGAGGTTGCGCATGGCGATGCCCACCCGGTCGCCCTTGGTGATGCCGTAGCGCTCAACCAAGGTCGCGCCCAGGGCGTCGGCGGCCTTCATGACGTCGTCAAAGCTCCAGCGCTCGTTCTCGTAGACGAGGAACGTGGCGTCGTCGCCTCGAGCACCAGCGAAGAGCGCACCGAGGTTGGGCGGAGCGTTCTTGAACACCCGATAGTCCTGGCCATCGACGGTCTCGGTGATGAGCTCGAAGATCTGGCCCTCGCCAGTGATCTGCTCGAGTGCCTCTTCGTAGCTGAGCGGCATGTCGCCACCCCTCCTTCCGCCGATCCAGCGACCCGCCATGGGCCCCCTGGGAGGGCGATCTTAGGTCGCTCACAGGGTCAGGGCGACGGGAAACTTGCTAGGAATGGCTCATGCCCATCACCGTGACCCCACTTGCGAACCTCGATGAACGGACCAATGACGTCCGCCTCCGGACCGCTGCGCTCATCAACGACGAGATCCTCCCTCGCGAGGGCGAGCTGTGGCCGCAGCGACAGGGTGCCGCACTCAGCGACGAGGTTCGAGCGCGCGCCCGCGAGGCACGAGACGAGGTCAAGGAGAAGGTGAGAGCCGCCGGGCTGTGGGCGCCGCACCTGCCGACCGAGTACGGCGGCATGGGCCTCGAGTTCCTCCCCCACGCCTACATGAACGAGATCCTGGCCTACGCGGTCGGTGCCGCCGGACTCTTCGGGGTCGTGGCGCCTAACAGCGGGAATCAGAAGATCCTGGCCAAGTACGGGACCGAGGAGCAGAAAGCCAAGTGGCTGCTGCCGCTCATCGAGGGGACCATGGAGTCCGGCTTCTCGATGACCGAGCCTGACAGCGCCGGCTCAGATCCACGCTCGCTCAAGACCACTGCCCGGCGCGAGGGCGACGAATGGGTCATCGATGGCCACAAGTGGTTCACCTCGAACGGCAAGGATGCTGACTTCTTCATCGTGATGTGTCGTGCCCAGGACGCGACTGGCGAGGAGGGTCGGAGCGGCTCGATGGTCCAGATCATCGTCCCGACCGACACGCCGGGGGTCGACATCGTCCGCGGGATCGGCATCTGGGGAAGTCCGACGTCGGACCACTGCGAAGTGATCTACCGAGACGTGCGCGTCCCGCTCGACAACGCGCTCGGTCGAGTCGGCCAAGGGCACGAGGCTGCGCAAGATCGCCTCGGTGCGGGTCGCATTTACCACTGCATGAACTCAGTCGGGCAGATGTGGCGAGCGTTCGACTTGATGGTCGAGCGGGCGCTCACCCGAGAGGTCCACGGTGGTCTGCTCAAGGACAAGCAGTTCATCCAGGGCTTCATCGCCGACAGCTACATCGACCTGCAGACGGCCCGGATGATGACCATCGCTGCGGCCGAGAAGGTCGATCGAGGGGACCCTGAGGCGAGGACCGACATCTCAGCCCTCAAGATCTACGTCCCGGCGGCGTACTCGAGAGTCGTCGATCGGGCGATCCAGGTCTGGGGAGCAGCAGGTGTGTCGAACGATCTCCCACTGAGCCGCATGTACTTGGGGGCTCGAACGCTCCGGCTCGCAGATGGTCCCGACGAGGTCCACCGCATCTTGATCGCCAAGAACGTGCTCCGGCGCTACGAGTCGGGTGGGTCCTGGGACTTCGCACGCTGAGCAGCGTGCCGATCCGATTCCCAGTCCACGTCCAGCCCGGCGCGAGAGCGCCGGCCGTCGGCGGGATGCGAGCGTCCAGCCTGCTGGTCAAGGTGCGAGAGCCTGCGACCGAGGGCAAGGCGAACAATGCGGTCCTTCTCGCCGTCGCCGATGCCTTCGGCGTCCGACCACGAGCAGTTCGGCTGGTGCACGGCCGAGGCTCTCGCCGAAAGCTCGTCGAAGTCACCATCGACGACGAGTTGGGTGCCGCCACCCTGGCTCGGCTCAAAGCATCGACGGGCGGTTGATCTCTCAGCGGCTCCCGAGGATGCGGAGGAGCGCCAGGTAGATCATCACCAGGGAGAACATGATCGACAGCGCAGCGAACCACTCCCCTTCCTTGGACACACCCGCCTGCTGCGCCTTGTACACATAGGCGAAGTCGACGAAGAGGTCCATCACCCCAACGACGAGGTAGAGCACGCCGAAGATCAGCAGCGTCGACGTGCCCGAGCTGGTGAAGGGGATCGTGAGGCCGAACCACGAGGCGATCATCATGGCCAAGAGGCCGATGCCCGCGATGATGGTCGCCCTCACGAATGCCGGCCCCACCTTGACCAGACCAGTCCGGT
This sequence comes from uncultured Actinomycetes bacterium, assembly GCA_903893955.1. GTDB lineage: Bacteria > Actinomycetota > Acidimicrobiia > Acidimicrobiales > RAAP-2 > CAIUMH01. Next base: position 2,756 of record CAITOG010000389.1, on the reverse strand, counting down.
ACGAGAAGAGTACGGCGACGAACACGACCGACGTGCCGATGATGGCCATCGGGACCACCGCAGCGTTCGGTCCAGAAAAGGCCCGAGAGATCCAGCCGAGGGCGACGCCCTCGCTCAGAGCGAAGAGCGGGGCGAAGATCATCGCCTTCGCCGGCTTGAGCATCGCTGCGATGGCGAAGCCCATGGCCACGAACAACGACACGAAGGCGATCACGGGTGGTACGCGCAAGAACGCGGCACCTATGCCGCCGACAAGAGCGATCGCCACCAAGAGTCCGACCTTGTCAAAAACGTCGGCGGCGATGAGCGGCGCCGCGTCGCTCACCTCTGTCGACCCAGGGCCGTAGGTGCTCACCAGCCGGTCGAAGTTTCCCTTCGAGCCGAACGAACCGGTTGCCTGTCGCTGCGCCATCTCAGGTCCACACCTCTCCTCGACCGTTTCCTGCATCCAGCCTAGGGCTGCCAGCAGTCGCCTGAGCCTGCAGAAGCAGGGAACTCGAAATCATCGTTCCCCTCCCGGCTGGGCTCCACTGCTAGATTCACTTTGACAAAACTTCCTGAAAGGAAACCCCGATGACGCTTGCTAGCTCCTACCCACTCCTGGATCTCTTCTGGACGATCCTGTTCTTCTTCGTCTTCTTCCTCTGGATCTTCCTGCTGATCCAGGTGATCATCGACATCTTCCGCAGCCACGACATGGGCGGCTTCGCAAAGGCGATGTGGGTGCTGTTCATCATCATCCTGCCGTTCCTCGGCGTCCTCGTGTACCTCATCGCCCGTGGCGGCAAGATGCATGAGCACCAGCTGCAGGCTGCCAAGGATCAGCAGCAGGCGTTCAACAGCTACGTCAAGGAGGCCGCTGGCACGAACAGCGCCGACGAGCTCGCCAAGCTCGCCGACCTCAAGGACAAGGGCGTCATCACGAACGAGGAGTTCGAGGCTCAGAAGGCCAAGCTGCTCAGCTAGGCCACTTCACGCAGAACGTCGACAACGCCCGGTCCACGACGGACCGGGCGTTGTCGCGTCTTGAGGTCAGATTGGCTTGACCGCGAGGAGCGAGTACTCGAGCGGGATCTGCGGTTGGCCAGCTGGGAGCCGCCATAGCGTCGCCTCGCCGGGAACCTCCTCGAGCTCCTTCCAAGGAGCGAAGGCAAGGACATCGTGTTCCGAGAGCTGCTTGAGCTCGAGGCCAGCTCCGAGGATCGCAGTGACCACGTCGGCGATGGGATGCGGCCACTCGACCGTCACGTCATCGTCGAGGACCTCTGGCCCGGCTGCATAGTCGCTGTTGTCGGCAAGCACGAGACCCTCTTCCCGCCAAAAGTAGGGGTACGCAGGGTCGAGAAAAGGTCCGTCATCCGAGAGCACGCCAAGAAGAGGGTGGAACTCGAGCAGGTAGAGCCGACCGCCCGGCTCGAGCAGCTCAGTGACCACCTGCGCCCACGCGGCGATGTCCTTGAGCCAGCAGAGTGCCCCGAGCCCTGTGTAGACCACGTCGAATCGACGGCCCAGCGCCTGCACAGCGTCGTAGACGTCGGCGATGACGAACTCAGCATCAATGCCGCAACGGCGGGCGATCGCTGTGGCTTCCTCGATCGCAGGGGCTGAGAAGTCGAGGCCGGTGACCCTGGCGCCCAAGCGGGCCCACGAGATCGTGTCGGTACCCAGATGGCACTGCAGATGCACGAGCGAGCAGCCGGTGACGTCACCGAGCTCGAGAGGCTCGAACGGGTGCAGAGTCGATCGGCCCGCCACTACGCCGTCGACGTCATAGAAGGCGCTCGATGCGTGCAACGGCGTGCGGGCGTCCCACGACCTGCGGTTCATCTCGAGGTGCTCTTCGTCCATCGGCGAGGGTGTCATGGCGCCATGGTCGCACACCCCGGGCTGCGAGGGCTGTGGCGTGTGGGAGAATCGTCCTTCCCGCCCATGATCACCGGAACCAACCTCAGCGTCGAGATAGGCCAGCGCAAGCTCCTTGATGGCGCCTCCTTCCTCGTCGCGACCGGCGAGAAGGTCGGCCTGGTCGGGCGCAACGGGACTGGCAAGTCGACCCTCATCTCGGTCCTTGTCGGCGAGCCTGATCCTGAGGTCCACCACACCGGCTCACTCAAGATCGTGGGGCAGCTGGGCTACCTTCCGCAGGTCCCCTCCCCTGAGGGCCTCGGCCTCGATCCGAGCGGGTTCTCACATGTGCTCTCTGCCAAGGGCCTCGATGTCCTCGACGACAAGCTCGGCGAGGCGCGCAGTGCGATGGCTGCGGACCCAAGTGGCGAGAATATCGAGCAATTCACCGAGCTCGAGAGCCGATATGCGGAGCTCGGGGGCTATGAGGCCGAGGCAGTGATGGCTCGGCTCGCCGACGGCGTCGGCCTCCGACAAGACCTCCTCTTCGAGGACATCACGTCGCTCTCGGGTGGGCCGCGCCGTCGAGTCGACATCGTTCGTCTCCTCTTCCAGCAGCCCGAGATCATGATCCTGGACGAGCCCACCAACCACCTCGACCTGGCCGCCAAGCGCTGGCTCGTCGATGAGCTCAACTCGTTCCAGGGCACCATCCTCGTGGTGAGCCACGACCTCGACCTACTCGACCAGGCGATCACCAAGGTGCTCCACCTCGCGGATGGTCGTCTCAGCGAGTACAAGGGCAACTACAGCGCCTTCACAGCCAAGTTCGAGCTCGACACCGCCCAGGCCGAGAAGGCCCACGCCCAAGAGGAACGAGAGATCAAGCGCCTGAGCCAACTCGCTGACTC
>CAITOG010000388.1 GCA_903893955.1 uncultured Actinomycetes bacterium | reverse complement strand
GCCGCCGACATCAATCGCCAGATCAACGGCGTCCAATTCTCGAAGTCGCTCGATGGCACCCGCCATCCGTGCCAATGAACCTCTAGGCCGCTCGACATCAACCAGGAGTTGATTGCGATTCCCCGGAATCTCGAGCGGACCTGCACCCTTCCGGGTCGGCTCTCCAGAGACGTGCCACTAGAGGCCGAGACGGCGGGCGATCTCCTCGACGTCCATCGACGTGCCCGCCACATCCCACACCAAGAGGAACGCCGTATCGTCGTCGAGCTCGAGCGCATGACCGTTGAGGTCGCAGAAGATGGTGGTGGCGAGCCAAGCCAGACGCTTGTTCCCATCGACGAGCGGATGGTTGTTCACCAGGGAGTGGAGGAGTGCCGCAGCCTTGAGGCCGATGGTCGGATAGGCCTCTTCTCCAAAAGCGCTTGTTCGTGGCCGGTGCAGTGCTGAGTCGAGAAGCCCGAGGTCGCGCACGGGGCCGATGGCGAGCCGTCGGATTATCGAAATGGCGTCATCGAGGTCCAAGAACTGGACCTCGCTCACTCCTGGCCCAGCCGATCGATCACGTCACCCCAACGGTCGATCATCTTTTCCATCGAGCGCTCGAACTGCGCTGCATGGTTCGATCGTTCATAGCGTTCGAGGACCGATCGACGGATGACCTCCTGACGAGAGATCCCCTCTTCGTCTGAAAGGGCGGTCAACGCCTGCTCGAGCTGCTCGTCTGTGCGAACTGTGAGTGCCATGGCGGAATGATACCAGTCTGATACCACGACGGATCGTTCATCCCGAGCTTCACTCGACGGCTCCACGTGGGGGTGCCGGACGCTCGGCATGCCTGGCTTCCGTGCGGGCTCCAACGTCGCACGCTTGGATCTGGCGGCCTCCGCTTTCAAGGCAGCGGTGAACCAAGCCGAGGAAGGCGACCTCAGGGTCGACAGTTGTGGCAGTGCTCGCCGATGCCCGAAGTCTTCTGAATACTCTTGTGCTATATAACTCTGAAGTTGTAGAGTGGCCATGAAGTGGGAGTTAGACCTCGAGCTCATCGCCAAGTGGCTGCTCAACCTCGACCAAGACTCCTACGAACAGGTCGTTGCGGCGTTGGAGCTGCTCCAAGAGATGGGGCCTTCGCTTGGAAGACCGCTCGTCGACACGATCAGCCGATCTCGCCACCGGAACATGAAGGAGCTGCGTCCAGGGTCAACGGGCAGGTCGGAGCTGCGGATCCTCTTCGCCTTCGATCCCGCGCGCAGGGCCGTCATGCTGCTGGCCGGCGACAAGTCAGGGAGCTGGAAGACGTGGTACCGAGACAACATCCCGGTTGCGGATGATCGCTTCGACGTTCATCTCAAGAAGCCCAAGGGGAGTGTCTGATGGCGAAGGATCTTGATGACATGCTGACGAAGCGTCCTGCGGATCGATCGCACGTCGACGCCCACAAGAAGAGAATGCGCGAGCAAGTCCGGGCCTACCGGCTCCGAGAGCTGCGCGAGCGATCGGCCATCACGCAGGTTGAGCTGGCAAGGAGGCTGCAGGTGAGCCAGAACCGCGTGTCGATGATCGAGCATGGTGACATCGAGCGCTCCCAGCTCGACACCCTTCGCAGATATGTCGAGGCAGTCGGCGGCGAGCTCACCGTCGAGGTGTCGATCGGCGATGAGAGGTTCCTGATCGCCTAGTTATCTCGAAGCGTCCGGTCGACAACTACGTCGAATGCTTCTGGTGGGCGTGCGGTAGACCATGCTGCATGGCTACATACCTGGTTCGCATCCGTTCACCGAAGTCGCCGCCCGAGGCTTTCGCGTACATGGCGAACCTCGCGAACTTTGCTGAATGGGATCCGGGCGTGACCCGAGTCGAGCAGATTGAGGGTGAGGGCCCCGTGTGAATGCTGATCGAATCCTGGAGCGCGCGCTGGTCGAAAACGGGAGCGCTCGTTGGTGAAGTTAGTTGGTCGGTTCGATCGTGTCGATGAGCTTGGCGGGTGCTGCTGAACGGGCCCGCCTGGTTCGAGCCTTGGCGTCGTGGAGCCGGTAGCTCTCACCCTTGGTCTCGATGATCTTGCAGCGGTGGGTGAGCCGGTCGAGCGTGGCCCCGGTGAGGCGCTCTGAGCCCAAGACCTCGGTCCAGGATTCGAAGGGCAGGTTCGTCGTCACGATCATCGACGTGCGCTCATAGGCGGTAGCGATCACGTCGAAGAGCAGCTCGGCGCCGACCTTGGTGGCCGG
>CAITOG010000387.1 GCA_903893955.1 uncultured Actinomycetes bacterium | reverse complement strand
GGGGACGAGGAGGAGGTCGGCGACCACCAGCACCATGACCAGTGCACGGATCTGCCCCTCTCGGTACATCACCTGGAGTGGGTAGGAGGTCAGCAGCGCGACCGGGACGCCGACGAAGCTGCCGAGCAGGATCGCGGTCAACCGGTCGATCGCCGTCACCTGGCGGATGGCGATGATGGCGACGGCTGCGATGCACGCAGTCGAGATGAACGTCATCACGTAGGCCCCGCCGCTGTGCCCGAGCACCCGGAGGGGCAGATAGGCGAGGGTGACGAACGGGGGGTTGGTGTTGTTGAGCTGGGGGCGGAGCGCGTAGAGGTTGCCACCATGGAGGAGCACGCTGCCGTCGGAGAACCGCTCGTAGAGATCCTCGAAACGCCTTGATGGCTCGACAGCGACCACCCACCACCCCTTGGTGACGAACTCGAAGATCATCGCCGACCACAGTGCGATGAAGCTGACGCTGGCTCCCACCACGACTGCGGACAGTCCGGCGGATCGACGCTCAGCGGTGCTCATCGAGGCGACCGTAACAGGCGCAGTTCAGACCTGATGGGCTTGCTTGGGTGACCGGTCCAGGCTCTGCCGCCGGCGACGTGCGGTGGACCACAAGATGATGGCGCCACCGATGATCAGCAAGACGCTGGCCCCTTGGACGAGGACTGAGCCGAGGTGGCCGATGTCATCGAGGAGGAAGTGCTCGTCGAGTCCTCGGGTGATCCCCCAGATGATCATGGCAAGCCCGATGACCGTTCCCGGCACCTTGGGGGTCTCTGGATGCTCAGCCTCTCGGCGCGCCAGGCGGCGCTCGGTGAAGATCAAGATTAGGTAGGTGGCGAAATCCTCGATGGCCTGGATGACTGGGACCGGAACCCTCCGACCCTCTTGGCCCTCGTAGTACATGCCGAACCACTGGGTCGTCTGGTGGCCTCCGCCAGCGACCATCATCTGGGGTCCGAGCAGGCGTCCGATCGCCCATGCCGCCATCAGGACGGGAGCCACGATGTCGAGACCCTCAAGCACGCCGAGCTCAGGGCATCTGCGATGCGCGATGAAGATGGCAACAGGGACGGCGAGGATCAATCCACCGAACGAGGAGAGCCCTCCCTGCCAGATGGCAAAGATCTGGGCGGGGTGCGATGAGTAGTAGCCAAGGTTGGAAAGGACATGCATGGCGCGTGCGCCGACGATGGCTGCAGCGATGACCCAGAGGAACATCGTGGCGACCCAGTCGGTGGGGAAGCCCCGTGCGGCGAGCCGGCGCTCGAAGTACCGGAACGCGAACCAGAACGTGATCGCCAGCCCGATCCCATAGGTGTGGATCTCAAGCGGCCCGATGTGGAACGCAGTGGGGATCGGTCGCACGATGCGTCAACTCGTAGCGCTGGCTACGAGGGCCAGTCGGTCAGGGACGACCGATTGCCTGGAAGTCCATCCGCACCGGGGTGATGTGAACGGTGGCGCCGGTGTACGGAGCCTCGATCATCATCCCGCCACCGATGTACATGGCGACGTGCTCGCTGCCACCTGGTCCCCAGAACAGCAGGTCGCCAGGCTCAGCTGCAGCGAGGCTCGGCACGGGTGCGGAATCCGCCTCTTGGCCACCTGAGTAGTGGGGGAGGCTCACACCGGCCTGTGACCAGGCCCACATGGTCAGACCAGAGCAGTCGAAGGCGACGCCAGGACTTGAGGCCGCCCACTGGTACGGCACGCCGATCTGGCTCTCAGCTGCAGCAACTGCCACAGCGCCAGGCCCAGCGTTCGACGGGGGTGGTGGGAAGGAACCGCCACCGCCACCGCCACCGGTGCTGCCGGAAGATCCTGAGGAGCTCGGCGCCTTGGTCGCCGTGGCTGCTGCCTGCGCCTGTGCCTTCTGGGCTGCAGCCGCCTGTGCCTGATCTTGCTTGATCAGCTCAGCAACCTGCCCCTTGACCTGGGCGAGGTTGGCGTCCTGCTGCGCCTGAAGTGATTGGGCCTGCTGGACGGAGGCTGCTGCTGATGCCGTGGCGGCTGCGGCGGCAGCCTCTTGGGTCTGGAGGCGAGACTCCTGCGAGGCGAGCGTGTCCTTCGAGTTCGTGAGGTTGGCGACCGCTGTGTTCAAGGTGCCTTCGGCGATCTTCGTGTAGACGACCTTCGCAGCGAAGGTCTTCTCGTTCGACGAGAACAGGGGGTTGGCGGTCGAGCCGGTGTTGTTCGAGATGTAGGCGTTGATGGCAGCCTTGCGAAGCGATGACTGATCAGAGACGACGTTCGCTCGCGCCTTGGCGATCGCTGCCTTGGTTGCGTTGATCTGATCCTGGAGCTGCTGCTGGTGGTACTGCGCAGCGTCGTACTGCTGACCAAGTGCAGAGATCTGGGCTCCAGTGGCCTGGATCTTGGCCTCGAGCGAAGCGGCCTGCGCCTTCGCATCCGAGAGCTGGTCAGCTGCGGCGGGGCGCGCAAGGGGAAGAACAGTGCTTGCACACACTGCTGCTATGGCCACGAATGGCCCAGCGGCACGGTAAGCCCTCTGAAGAGCCTTCCGCGACCACATCGTCGTCTGGCAGGAACTGCCTTCGGCGTTGATCACGATGAAGAGAGTCTGGCACGCCACCGGTGTGCCTGCAAGCCACCCACCCCTGCTCGACGCCCGACACAGGGATATGGTCAGTCACATGGGAGAGACCATCGAGTTCAGCGATCATGACGGCAATCCGGTCAAGGGCTACCTTGCCACCCCTTCTGGAGGGGTCGGGCCAGGGGTCATCGTCATCCAAGAGTGGTGGGGGGTCGTCGATCAGATCGAAACGACGTGCGACCGTTTCGCAGATGCTGGCTTCGTCGCCTTGGCACCGGACCTCTACGACGGTGTCGTTGTCCCGCTCCACGAGCCCGACGAGGCGGCCAAGGAGATGATGGCCCTCGAGATGGACGTGGCGGCTCGGGACCTCTCAGGGGCAGTCGACGCGCTGCTTGAGCGCTCGACCGGAGAGACGGTCGGCGTGATCGGCTTCTGCATGGGTGGCGGCCTTGCACTCGTGCTCGGCACGCTGCGCCCTGACGCTGTCGCCGCGGTGATCCCCTGCTACGGGGTGCATCCATGGGAGGCCTCCAAGCCTGACTACACCAAGACAACCGCAGCAACGCAGATCCACTGCGCGGCCCTCGACGGATCGTTCACCCCTGACGATGCCGAACAGCTCGCCGGGACCCTCTCGGCTCTCGGGCACGAGGTGGAGCTCCACGTCTACCCGGGATGCGACCATGCCTTCTTCAATGAGGATCGACCCGAGGTCTTCGACGAGGCAGCCGCAGCCCTGCTCTTCGAGCGCTCCGCGGCCTTCCTGCGCGATCATCTGACCTGAGGGCGGAGCCGAGCCCCACGTTGGACATCGGGGGGATGAGATGACGAAGGTCGCACTCGGGGTGCTGACGTGTATCGCAGTGCTGGCGAGCGCCTGTGGTGGATCCACGACGTCAACCGCCCCGACCACGACCGCGTCGACTGCCCACTACGAGCAGCTCGGCCCGCACCAAGTCAGCGTCACCACACTCGACCTCGGGTCTGCTGGACCAATCCTCGGGGAGCGGTCTGCGACCGTCTACTACCCGGCCAACTCGAGGCTCCCTGGCAACGACTGCCGGGGGGTCTTCCAGTACACAGAGGCCCAGACGCTGCCGGCATCGCTCCAATCGATCCTGCCCTCCCAGTACAACACCACCCAGATCGTCCCAGGCACGCTGCTCGGCTGCAACGGTGATCCATGGCCGGCTCAGCGAGGGCACTTTCCCGTCGTGCTCTTCAGCCACGGCTTCGGCGGAGAGCGGCTGTACTACTCGAACCTGCTGACCGGCATCGCGTCGTGGGGCTACGTGGTCGTGAGCGCCGACTACCTCGAGAGGGGACTGGCCAGCCAAGCGCTCAAGGGGGTTCCCAAGCCATCCCCGGCGCTCGATCGGTCGATCATGCTCCGCTCTCTTGCTGTGGTGACCAAGGCAGCGTCATCGTCGAGCTCGGTCCTCTTCGGTTCGCTCAACCCCCGTTCAGTAGCGGCGGTCGGACACTCGGCCGGCGGCAGGACTGCGTTCGATGCGCTGACCTCGCCAAGGATCTCGACGGCGATCGGGTGGGCGCCGGTCGGACCCGCTGGTCCCCCCGCGTCGAAGCCCACGATGATCATCGGCGCAACCAAGGACACTGCGGTCCCTGCTGCAACCGTCGCCGCCACGTACAAGAGCTTCCCTCCGCCGAAGTCGCTCATCGAGATCGGTGGCTTCGGGCACAACACCTACACCGACATCTGCGTCGGGATCCGACAGGGCGGCGGCCTCATCAACTTCGCCGTCGCCAACCACTTCACCACTCCCCAGCTTGCTGCTCTCGGCATCAATGGGTGCCAGGCGTCTGATCTGAGCCCGAAGCGGTTCTGGCCTGTGGTGCAGTACTACACCGTCTTCCAGCTGAAGACCGCTCTCGCCGGCCGGTCGTCGTCGACCGTCGTCCCGCGGCCCGCGCCCGGGACGTTTCCTGGCGTCAAGGTCGCCGTGACCCAGGCGCGCTGAGGTGGACTAGCTCGCGTCCTCGAGAAGTCGCCGAGCGACGACCTTGAGGCAGAGGGTCTCGTCGGCGCCTTCGAAGATGGAGAGCACTCGGGCATCGACGAAGTAGCGGCTCACCGCGTACTCCTCTGCGTAGCCCATGCCGCCGTGGATCTGCATCGCCTCGCGGGTGACCCACTCGGCAGCCCTGCAGACGTATGCCTTGGCCATAGAGGCTTCGAGAGAGCCCTCGCCGTTGGCCATCAGCCTGGCCACCTCGAACGAGTACTGCCGGCAGGCCTGGATGATGACCGCCATCCTGGCGAGCTTGGCCTTGGTGAGCTGGTACTCGATGATCGCCGAACCGAAGACCTTGCGGTTCTCCGCGTACTCATAGGCCGCCTCATAGGCAGCCTGCATCAGGCCGACCGCACGAGCAGCGGTCTGGATCCGGCCGTTCTCGAAACCCGCCATCTGGTAGTAGAAGCCGCGACCGATCCCCTCATCGCCGCCCACGAGGTTTGCGTCCGGGACGAACCAGTTGTCGAAGGCGATCTCGTAGGAGTGCATGCCTCGGTAACCGATGGTGTCGATCGGTCGGCCTTCCATGCGTCCGTCTGCGTCGCCGCGACCCTCGCTGCTGGCGTCCTGGGTGAAGATGAAGCCGTGGCCATCGGCCTGTGGCTTGTCGACCACGAAGAGCGAGAGGCCTCGGTGTGTCTTTGATCGATCGGGGTCGGTGCGGGCCAAGAGCATCAGCACATCGGCTCGTGCGGCGAAGGTGCACCAGGTCTTGGTCCCGTTGATGAGCCACCCGCCGTCAGTCTTGGTGGCCATGGTCGTCACACCGGCAACGTCAGAGCCGTAGTCAGGTTCGGTGACCGCCACTGCGTTCATGATCTCCGCGGTGGCCAGCTTTGGGAGCCACCGCTCCTTCTGCTCCTCGGTGCCGCCGCTGAGGACTGCTCTGGCGAGGATCTCAGGTCTCGTGATGAGTGCGCCACCAGCACCGAGCGACCCCCAGGTCAGCTCCTCTGTGGCAACGACCATCCCGATGTAGTCAGCCTCGCCGCCGCTGGCGAAGCCGCCGTACTCCTCGGGAACGCTCAGCCCCATGCCGCCGATCTCAGCCAAGGCCTGGATGAGGTCCTCAGGGATGTCGGCGTTCTCACGGTGGATGTGCTCGGCCCTTGGGCGGATCTGCTCCTCTGCGAACCTGTGGAACGTGTCGGCGACCAGCTCGAAGTCCTGGTCGAGGTGGCGAGGGCCGGTCTCGCCGGCCAGCGTTGCGAGGAAATCAGGGTCGCAGAACGTGGTGACGAAGGCAGCAGCAGGCTCCATCCACTGGCTCGAGACTCCGAAGAGGGCCTCTCGACCAAGGATGCGCTGCCCGATGTCTCGGAGTGCGTCGGCGATGAATGCGCAGGCGATCTTGGCCTCGATCTCGCCCTTGGCGCCGTAGTCGAGTGTGGAGCGGGCGGTGCCGATCGCCGAAGCCGCGTGGGCGATGTCATAGGCCACGACCTGGTTGGCGTCGACACCACCGTTCGCCTTGAGAGCGAGGACCGCCTTGTCGACGACATCCTGGGCGACCGCGACAGCGGCCGCAGCAGCGGTCAGGTCAGGAGTGGGAATCTCAGCCATGGCGGAGAAACTAGTCGCCGATGACGACGCCCGGTTCGCCCCCTGCAGCGTGGTCCGGGCGTCGAGCGAGCACGGTCACCAGCGGCGGGAGAACGATGGCGGCGTCTCCCGGGTCGACGTCGGTGAGCTCCTCGAGGTAGGCGGCAACTGGTCCAGGCCCAGCGCCTGCCGGGGCTTCGGCCCATGCGTCCACGAGCTCGAGGCCGACGTCGCGCACCAGGCTGGGGAGGAGCGCGCCGATGTCTGGGTGCTTGGCATCGGGGAAGGAGAACGGCTGGCCGTCGATCCGTCCTCCCGAGGTGATCGGCTCCTGGGCGACGACCCAGCCTCCGGGTCGCACCGCTGCGGCCATCGAACGAAGTGCGCCGAGCGGGCTGTGCACGTGGAGCAGGAGGAATCGGCAGAACGCGAGGTCGACGGCCTCAGGCAGCAGCAGATCCTCGACCGCCTGGGTCAGTGCGATGACCTGGGCGAACGCTGCGGCGGCCTCTGCGGTGGCATCACGAGCAGCCGGATCGATGTCGACCGCATAGATGCGACCCTCGTGCCCGACGAGCTGGCCGAGGGCGATCGCGACATCCCCGAGTCCGGCGCCTGCATCGACGCATCGCCAGCCTGGCCCGACACCGAGCCGCTGGAGGGCGGTGCCGAGCGGTCGACGGTAAACGTCGTCCCTGAGCTCTCGCCACTCCTCTGTTGGAACCTCTGGCACCTGATGAGCCTCGCACATCGAGCCGACGCCGCGACGGCTGCCTTGCCCATAGGGCAGCACGCTCCTATGGTCGGGGCTTGTGAACGTCACCATGCTCCTCGCAGATGCGGCTCAGGTCGCCGATGGCAAGCTCTACATCATGGGGGGTGGCTGGTCGATCACCGGGCCAGAGCCCGCGCCGCAGGCCGTCGCCCTCAAGCTCGACATCCCGTGGAACGAGACCGGTCGAGAGCACCACTGGGAGCTCTTCTTGGAGGATGCAGACGGTCGTCCAGTTCTGGTCGACACCCCAGAGGGCACGCAACCGATCGAGATCCGCGGTGAGCTGGCCATCGGCCAGCCAGAGGGGATCCTTGAGGGGACCCCGATCGACGTGCCGATGGCAGTCAACCTCGGACCGCTTCCACTCCCTCCCGGCGGCCGCTACACGTGGCGCTTTGTGATCAACGGTGAGCACCCGCAGGGCGGCAACATCTCGTTCACGACTCGGGCACCGCTGTCCGAGTGACCCGACGGGCCAAGTGGCAAACCTTGGCCAAATCGGCGACGATTGGCGCATGACCACCTACGACCGCCCGTTCGGCCGCTACCTCGAGGACTTCACCCCTGGCGACGTCTTCAAGCATTGGCCTGGCAAGACCATCACCGAGTACGACGATCACCTCTTCTGCATGATCACGATGAACCACCACCCGTTGCACACCAACGTGTGGTTCGCGGAGCACGAGTCCGTCCAGAAGCGCAATGTCGTCGTCGGCAACCTCGTCTACTCGCTCGTCCTCGGCATGAGCGTTCCCGATGTCTCTGGTGCGGCGATCGCCAACCTCGAGATCGAGACCCTGCAGCACAAGAACCCGACCTTCCACGGCGACACCATCTATGCAGAGACCCGAGTGCTCGAGGTGGCAGAGTCGAAGTCGAAGCCCGACCGGGGCATCGTGACGGTCGAGACCAAGGGGTTCAACCAGGATGGCCTGGAGGTCTGCTACTTCCGCCGCCGCGTGATGGTCTGGAAGCGAGATGCCGCACCCCAGCGCCAGCGCCCCTACACCGACGACGTCTGGGACTGATCTCAGCGCCGCCCAGGTCGCTCGGTGGCGCAGGCGGTTGGCGCAGCGCCTGACCGTCGAGAGAGACCTGCCCTGGCGCAGGACACGGGACCCGTGGCTGATCCTCGTCGCCGAGGTGATGCTTCAGCAGACTCAGGTCGCCAGGGTGGCGCCGGCCTTCGAGCGGTTCACGTCGCAGTTCCCAGATGTCGAAACGTGCGCCGCTGCGAGTCGAGCTGACGTCGTGACCGCGTGGGCAGGGCTCGGCTATCACCGCCGGGCTGTTGCCATCCATGAGTCAGCAAAGGTGATCACAGCCGACCACAACGGGGTGGTGCCCTCAGATCTCGAGGGGCTGCTGGCCTTGCCCGGCATCGGCCCCTACACCGCACGCGCGATCCTCGCGTTCGCCTTCGAGGACGATGTGGCCGTCGTCGACACGAACGTGGCTCGTGTCCTCGCGCGAGCTGTTGTCGGCGCTCCGCTCGGGGCCACCGCTGCCCAACGGCTCGCCGACTCGCTCCTCACCAAGGGGAACGGGTGGGCTCACAACCAGTCGATGCTGGACCTCGGCGCTCGGTGGTGCACCGCCACGCCGACCTGCGCAGGGTGCCCCCTGCGTCGCTCGTGTCGGTGGGCACGTGAGGGATGGCCGTTGCCGGATCCTGCCTGGAGGACAGCGGGGACCAGCAGGCCGCAGGAGCGTTTCGTTGGCTCGAACCGAGAGGCTCGAGGGCTCGTCCTCGCACGTGCGCGATTGGGGCCGATCGGGCCGACAGAGCTGGCTGACCTCGCGGTCTCGCTCGGCGATGAGCGGATCACCACAGCGGTAGCTGGCCTTGTCGCCGACGGCCTGCTCGAGCGCACACGTGGTGGCCTGCGCCTGGCCTGAGCCTCAGTCCTCGAGGAACCCGAGGATCTCGGCTGCCACGGCATCAGGCTTCTCGAGGTGCAGGAAGTGGCCAGCCCCCTCGATGATCTCGAGACCTGAGCCAGCCGGCAGGACTGAGAGCGGGTCGCCGATCGAGTCGAGTCCGAAGCAGCCGTCGATCTCTCCGTGGAGGTAGAGCGTCGGGATCGGCGTGGGGAGGGCGAGTGCGTCTTGGACCTCTGCGAGGTCGGGATCGTGGAGGTCTGGGTTGAACATGGCCCGGTAGTAGCCGAGGGCAGCGGCGATCCGCTCAGGCTCGCGAAGTGCCGCCTTGACGTTGGCGATGTCGATGGACGCAGGGTACCCAGGAGACCAGTCGGCCCACAGGCGATCGATGAAGGCGAGGTCGTCCATCGGGACGACGAAGTCGGCCAGCGGATTCTGGAAGAAGAACATGTACCAGCTGCGCTGGAGCTGGTCGTAGCGCAGGAATGCCTCGGCGACGGCCGAGGTCGGCGGCACCGCCATCGCAACGGCCTTGCGCCATGTCCCTGGGGACCATGCCACAGCGCCGTAGGTCGCGATTGCACCCCAGTCGTGTCCGATCAGCACCGCGCGCTCGTCACCCCCCAAAGCCTCGGTCAGCGCGATCGCATCGAGAGAGAGCGCGGCGGTCTGGTACCGACCGTCTGCTGGGACGTCGCTCGGGGCGTAGCCGCGCATGGCCGGAGCGATGGCTCGATACCCGGCATCGGCCAGCGGACCCATGAGATGGCGCCAGGTGTGATGCGAGTCTGGGAAGCCATGCAGGAGCAGGGCGATCGGGCCGTCTGCCGGACCCTCCTCGATCCCCCTGAAGGTCATGTTGTTCGCCTGAATCTCAAAGTCAGCCATCCGCCAAACCTAACCCCGGGCGGCCTTCGGTATCGTGGGACTCGTGGAAGTCACCTTCTTTGGCGCCCGAGGGTCGTGCCCCTGCTCCGGCGACTGCTACAACGAGTTCGGAGGCAGCACGAGCTGCGTGCTCGTCAACACCGGCGCCGATGAGCCGCTGATCCTTGACGCAGGCACTGGGCTTCGCTCGCTCGGGGCGACGTTGGCGCCGCGACTCCAGGAGTCCGGACGGCCCGTCCACGCCCACATCCTCCTGACCCACCTGCACTACGACCACCTCCTCGGATTGCCATTCTTCGGTCCACTGGAGGATCCCGGGGCCATCGTCGAGATCTATGGACCGCGTCAGGGTTCGGTCCCGCTGGCGGAGCTCGTCGCCTCGGCTGTGACACCCCCGTTCTTCCCGGTGCAGATGAAGGAGTTCCGCGGCGAGGTGAAGCTCAATGAGGTCGGCGACGACGACTTCATGCTCGATGATGTCAAGGTGACAGCCCGCTACATCCCGCATACCGACCTCACCCTCGGCTTTCGTGTCGAGCACGGTGGGCTGTCGCTCGCCTATCTGCCAGATCACCAGGCTCCGCTCGACCGGATGGGGATCGCGGAGAGCGTGCTCGAGCTGTGTGACGGCGTGGACCTGCTGCTGCACGACGCGCAGTACGACGAAGAGGAGTTCGCGGCCAAGAGCGACTGGGGCCACTCGACCGTCGCCTACGCCGTCCATGTCGCCGCGGCGGCAGGGGCTCGGCGGCTCGGTCTCTTCCACCACGACCCGAGCCACGATGACGCGAGGTTGCGGGATCTCGAGGAGTCGGCCCGACGGCTCCCAGCCGCATCGTCGCTCGAGGAGATCTTCGCGGCGAGAGAGTCAATGTCCCTCACGATCTCTCGAGCGACGACGTGAGCGGCGAGGGGACGGCGATCGACCGAGCTCGCTTCAAAGAGGTGCTCGGACACTTCGCCTCAGGCGTGACGATCGTGACGGCGATGGAGCAGGGCACACCTGTCGGATTCACGTGTCAGTCCTTCACGTCACTGTCGCTCGACCCGCCGCTGATCGCGCTGGCCCCCTCGAAGAGCTCGACGAGCTGGCCGCGCATGAAAGACGCTGGGGCCTTCTGCGTCAACATCCTCGCTGATGGGCAAGAAGCGCTGTGCCGGGCGTTCGCCGCGCCTGGTGCCGACAAGTTCCAGGGAGTCGGCTGGACGCACGGCAGCAACGGGGCACCTGTCCTCGACGGCGCGCTGGCCTACATCGATTGCAGCCTCGAGCTGATCCATGAGGCAGGGGATCACGAGCTGGTGATCGGGCGCGTCGTGGACCTCGGCCTTGGCGACGGGGTCCCGCTGCTCTACTACCGCAGCGGCTTCGGCAGCTTCACCGCCTAGGCAACCAGTACACTCTGAGTCCGTGGCACCCACCTATCACCCGACACCCATCTCTGACGTCGAGCTCATCGAGCCAGTCGTCCACGGCGACGACAGAGGCAGGTTCGTCGAGACCTATCGCCGGTCATGGCTGCCGCTGGGCCGAGAGATGGTGCAGGCGAACCGATCTGAGAAGGTCGCCGGCTCCTTGGTCGGCTTGCACTACCACCTGCACCAGGCTGACTACTGGTACGTGCTTCGAGGGACCGCTCGCGTGGCCCTGGCGGATCTTCGTGTCGGCTCACCGACCGAGGGGGCCACGATGGTCATCGATCTCGACGGCACCGAAGAGCGTGGCCTGTTCATCCCTCCGGGCGTCGCGCATGGCTTCGCTGCGTTGAGCGACGTGCTGCTCTGGTATCTCGTCGACGGCTATCACAACCCTGCCGATGAGCTCGGCGTCGCGTTCGATGACCCTGCATTGGGCATCGACTGGGGCGTCGATGCGCCGGTGGTCTCAGAGCGCGACCGGACCAACCCCAGCGTCGCCGAGATCCCCGAGGGGCGTCGCCCCACCTACGGCTTGCGCACCTGAGAACCCTCGTCAGCCAGCGCCCTCGGTATCGGGTTAGATAGGGAGGTGCGCACCGTCGTCGGCCTCGTAATCATCATCGCCATCGTCGTGGTGATCGCCGTCTTGTTGTGGCAGCGGCGAGGACGAGACGAGATCCACTCGATCGACAGCTACCGCAACGCGCTCGACACGCTCCAGGAGATGCGTGGTCCGGCTGCGTCGGCCTCTGTGAGGGTGCTCGACCAATCCGAGCTCGAGGAGCTGCGTCAGCCGCACCCGACTGATGCCATCTTGCATGGCCACTTCGAGGAGCCCGAGAAGGTCACCGCAGTCGGCCCACCGCCAGCCGCACGCGACGGGATGGTCTTCTCTGAGGAGATCGGTCGTGCGGAGCGAGCCGCCGACCAGGGTGAGGTGCGAGGCCACGAGGCACCAACCTGGGCCATGGAGCGGATGCAGAGCAGGCCTCGCTTCGAGAACCGGCAGATCATCGTGGGAGCGATCGCTGGTGTGGCGATCGTCGCGATCGTGGTGATCGGTGCGCTCATCGGCTCATCGTCTTCTTCGAGCACGAAGAGCACGACGACGACGCATCCCCACACATCGACGACGAAGGCTTCCTCCACGACCACCTCGACGAGTGCGCCGAAGGTCACGTCCTACCAGCCCGAGAGCTCGACCGCGACCAGCGCGACCTATGCGATCCCCGGGTCGAGCTTCGAGGTGACCATCAAGGCGACGACAGGACCCTGTTGGACGATCGTCACCGCGTCGAACGGGGGAGCGCAGCTCTTCGCCGGCTCGATCCAGCCGGGGTCACCCCAGGTGATCAAAGCGACCAGCTCCATTGACATCTCGCTCGGTGCGCCGGCGCTCGCCACCGTCAGCGTCGGCGGCATCC
>CAITOG010000386.1 GCA_903893955.1 uncultured Actinomycetes bacterium | reverse complement strand
CGGTATAGAAGTCGACAGTGCGAGCCATGTCGCTCGAGACCAGTGCGAGGTGGTTGACCCCTCCGAGCCCCAGGGGGCCCTGTCGTCCCGGCGTCGCACCCTGATCGCTGCCCATCGACACCCCCCCCCCGCCACGGCTTGCTGGCGAATCTAGCGGTGGGAAGGGTCAGCTGCCGATCCGGACATCAAACAAGGGAACAACGGTGGCTCACGAGCGGTTGAGAGAAGGTGGGAGCCACCCCGGCTGCCATCGTCATGCGAGGGAGCAGCACCGATGCCACTTGAACTTGGGCTCGACACGTTTGGTGATGTCACCGTCGACGAGCACGGTCAGCTGCTCCCCCAGGCGCAGGTCCTGCGCGACGTGGTCGAGCAGGCGATCCTCGCCGACCAGGTCGGTGTCGATGTCATCGGTCTGGGCGAGCACCACCGGGATGACTTCGCCATCACCTCACCAGAGGTCGTCCTTGGCGCGATCGCCGCATCGACGACACGGATTCGACTGGGTTCCGCGGTGACCGTCCTCAGCTCTGACGACCCGGTGCGCGTCTTCCAGCGCTTCGCCACGCTGGACGCGCTCTCCAATGGACGAGCCGAGGTGATCGTCGGGCGAGGTTCGTTCACCGAGTCATTTCCCCTGTTCGGCTACCGCTTGGAGGACTACGAGCGACTGTTCGAAGAGAAGGTGTCACTGTTCGCCGAGCTCATCAAGGAGCAGCCCGTCACCTGGCAGGGCACGACACGTGCCGGCCTCCACCACCAGCAGGTCTTCCCGACCACCGAGTCAGGTCACCTTGCGACATGGATCGGTGTTGGCGGCAACCCGGCGTCCGTCGCTCGGGCGGCACGACTCGAGCTTCCTCTCATGATCGCCATCATCGGTGGCGAGCCAGCACGATTCCGACCGCTCGTCGATCGCTACCACCACCTCCTCGAGCTCCAGGGAAGCGCGCCGCTTCCGGTCGGTGTCCACTCGCCGGGTTACGTGGCTGCCACCGACGCCCAAGCACTCGACGAGCTATGGCCGCACATGAAGGTCATGCGCGATCGAATCGGCAAGGAACGCGGGTGGGGACCGATCAGGCGAGAGGACTTCGAGCGCGACGCTGGACCTGAGGGCTCCTGGTACGTGGGGTCACCGACGACGGTGGCCAAGAAGATCGCTGCGACAGTCCGCACCCTCGGTCTCAACCGCTTCGATCTCAAGTACTCAGGAGGGACGACCCCGCACCCTCTGATGCTCCGGAGCATCGAGCTCTATGGGACTGCGGTCATCCCAATGGTCCGCGACATGCTTGCCTGAGTTGGCCCCAGGAGCTCAGTCTGCAGGCAGGCTCGTCGAAGCACTCCAGATCGAGTTCATCGCACCCTGGACCTTGACAACCCACACGATGGTGCCGACGATCGGCAAGAGGTTCCAGAAGCCGGTGAGCACAGTGACGGGCGACGTGTCGCCAGCGAGTCGGAAGTCCTCGTCGATCTCGTAGGGCAGCACGAACCACACCACCGGCAGCAGGAACAGACCGAGGACGAGGCCGAGCACGCCCCCGATCCCTCGCCCGAATCGATCCTTGATCTCCTGGAACACGGCGTAGTGCCAGTAGAGCGTGTAGATCCCGAGCGTGACAATCGAGAGCAGAATAACGACGAGCGGACTTCGAACCTTGCCCTGCATGGAACTCCCCCCGGATGGTCTCGTCAACCTACCCGTGTCGATCGAGAGGCGAGGTGATCAGCCGCCCATTGGTGAGCGAGGCGCTCTCCCGAGCTCAAGGTCACGATTGCGGGTCGCGATCCTGTCCAGCGTCACCTGGTGGGTGATGATCCAGAAGCGATTCGCCTTAACGGCGTAGATGATGTCGGCCGCCACGTCCGCGGGGTCCATGGCGGTGGTGCCCATCATCGCCTCGATCTGATCGATGGGGATCTCCGGCGGCATCGGGAGGCCGGTGTCAGCCGGTGCATTGCGGGTGGACTCGAAGATCTTGGTGTCGACGAGCTCCGGGCACAGACAGCTCACGCCGACGCCGGTGCCGGCAAGCTCCATCGAGAGCGCCTCGGAGAGTCCCACGACCGCGTACTTGCTGGTGTGGTAACTCCCGAGGAACGGCGTGGCCGAAAGTCCTGCCTCTGAGGCGGTGTTCACGATGTGGCCCTCGCCCTGCTCGACCATCAACCGTCCGAACGTGCTGACGCCGTAGGCGACGCCGAGGACGTTGACGCCCATGACCCACCGAAGATCGGCTGGCCGAGATCGGAGGTGGGTGCGACCGGAGGCAACGCCGGCGTTGTTCACCAGGAGGTGCACCGCGCCATACGCACCGAGCGCCGCGTCCTTGAGCGCCTCGACCTGCACGTCATCAGCGACATCGACGACGACGTCGAGGACGTCACCGCCTGCGTCTCTCAGACGTGCCGCCTCAAGGCTGAGCTTCGGCGCCTCGATGTCGGCCATTACGACCTTCATGCCCTCGCCGATACACCGCTCGGTCAGGGCCAAGCCGATGCCGGATGCCGCGCCAGTGATGACGGCCGTCTTGTTGTTGAGCTCCTTCATGATTCCCGCCTCTCCTTCAAGGTGCAGCTCGCACCGATCCTCGGGTCAATGTCACCTGCGAGCATCGCCGCCCAGAGCTCGAGGACCTCAGCGGGTCCATACCGCTCGGCGATCGTGAGCCAGGAGGGCACCCAGCTGATGAAGCGGTGCCAGGCCGCAGCGACTCGCTCGTTGAGGCCGTCGGCCCCCCAATCATCGGTCCGCTTGGCGATCTGCGCCGGGGCGAAGAGGAACTCCGGTCGCGGGCCTGGCAGTGCGGCCGGCTCGAGTGGCGACGTGAGATCCCAGTGGGTATCACCGACGATCATCGAGTGTCGCAGGTCGCTGTCGAGGTGCTGGTGGATTGCAGCGGTGAGCTGCGGGTTCCCGGCCACGTCGATGAAGCACGCCGGCTCGTGCGCGAGCTCGGCCACGAGGTCATAGGTAAGCACCTCGTCGTAGACATCGAGCGATTCGGTGAACGACCTGTTGGCGACCGAGGTGAGGCCGATCGTCCGCAGCCCGCGCGCCTTGGCCAGGAAGGCCACACCGATCGAGGTCTTCGCCGATGCACTCGAGATCACGATGCGGTCGGCTCCGAAGTCGGCGTTGTCGAGGAGGAAATCGTCGATGGTGAACGAGGTGAAGAAGAGCGGATACAAGAGCATCTGGAGGTCCTCGGTCGACGAGCTCCAGGTCGCATCGCTCGAGGTCCGCCGCAGCGTGTTGTACGCGGTGTGCAGATGAGACCGGTGCGCCGAGACATCAGCCACCGTGAAGCTATTGACCTCACCCACGGTGATGACCAGCTCCTCAGACATCGGGAGATAGCCGAAGAGCCGCTCCCCGACAGCCAGACCGTCAGACCTCGATTCGACCACGTCGGCGAAGCCCCAGACAGGGACACGCCCCCACCGTGTGTCGTCTTCCGAGGGACTGGCGGGGAAGAAATCCCAGTACGAGAGCATGTCCCCGACGACGGCATAGGTGACGTTGTTCGCCGAGAGGCCGAACTTGTCGATCTGGAGCCTCGCCTGACCCTCGTCGAGTGGGCCGCTCGCCGGGCGCACGATGCGCGTCCGCGAGTACTCGGGGCGCGCCACCTCGATGTCCATGTCCCGACCTCCCTCTCGACCTGTTGTGGCAGAGTAGTTGACAGAAATCGCAGCGCAAGTCTCGACCGCTGCCGTGACTTGCAGGGTCGCCTAGATATGGAATGGAGCCTGATGGCCCCCTATTACCTCTACGGGATGTCGGCCTCCTTGTACACGGCCAAGGCCCGGAGCTATCTGCGCAAGCGGCAGATCGACTTCGTCGAGCGGGCCGTGGGACACCCCCACTACCAGCAGGACATCATGCCGGCGATCGGTCGCCTAATCATGCCGGTGCTCGAGACTCCCGATGGTCAGCTGATCCAAGACACCGTCGACATCGTCGACTTCCTCGAGGCGGCGGAGCCGCCCGCACACCCGGTGCAGCCAACAACGCCTCGGCAGCTTGTCACCGCACACCTCCTCGAGCTCTTCGGCGGCGAAGGACTGCTCAGGCCGGCGATGCACTATCGCTGGAACTTCGACGACGAGAACATCGCCTTCCTCGCGCAAGACTTTGCCGGCTGCATGATCATGGGCGGGGACTCGGTCCAGCGAGCACAGGTCTTCGACATGGCATCTGGTCGAATGCGCTCCGCCGCAGTCGCCTTCGGGGTCACGCCTGAGTCGATCCCAGCGATCGAGGCGTCCTACGAGGAGTTTCTTGCCCTTTTCTCAGCGCACCTTGAGACGGCTCCCTACCTGCTTGGCGGTCTGCCGACCAATGGAGACTTTGGCTTCGTCGGACCTCTCTTCCCCCACCTTGCGAGGGATCCACACCCCTCGGCACTGATGAAGGCGACGGCGTGGCGGGTCTGGCGGTGGTGTGAGCGGATGCAAGCCCCCGGCGTGGACGCACCCGAGTACGGCGACTTCCCCGGTGCGTTCTTCGCCGATGATGAGATCCCCTCGACACTCCGCGACCTCTTGGCCTACATCGCCACCGAGAATCTTGACGAGGTGCTCGCGCAGGTCGCTGCGATCGACGAGTGGCTCGCTGACAACGAGGTCGTCGAAGGCGAGGTCATCAACGGCAAGCCCGCCCGGCGCATGCTCGGCCAGGTGACCTTCGAGTGGAGGGGCTTGCCGCTCACCATCTCGGTCGTCCCTTACCGCCTCTACGTCCTCCAACGGCTCCAGGAGGCCTATCGAGGGCTCGATGAAGTGAGCCGACAGAGCGACGTCGAGCTCTTCGAAGCGGTCGGCCTTGCGCGACTCCTCACTGCGCAGGCACGTCGCTCGGTCCGGCGCGTCGACAACCGGGAGGTCTGGGGTCCCGAGCAGGAGCCCAACCTGTAATCCCCGTCACGACCACCCTCGACGCGGCTCCCATATGCTCGATCGGGATCACGACTCGACCCATGCCTCCGAGGAGCACCGATGGCACTTCCGATCCCGACGCCCCGACGACGACGTGGCGCATGGCTGGTGCTCATCATCTTCGTCCTGGCCATCGGCGGGGTGATGGCCGCCAAGGCGCCGGCACTGAACGAACCGACACAGGTCCAGGGACTCCCCTCCAACAGCCAGTCCTACCAGGCAGCAGCGATCCAGGCCGGCCTTCCTCAGGCGTCATCACAGCCTGCCTTCGTCGTCTACCAGTCGACGTCGGGCCAACCACTCGTGCAGGCGACACAGGAGAGCCTCCAGCAGAACGCGTCGAAGCTCGCCCACGCCGCCGCAACAGCGGACCCCGCGTCCGAGTCCATCGTGCTCGGTCCGCTCAAGGTCTCGAAGGACGGCACCGTCGCGGTCAGCACCATCTCCATCGCCACCGCTCCTGACGACAACGCTGTCGCCTCACGGATCACTGCACTGCGCGCCGAGGCAGCCAAGGTCACGCCGTCGAGCGTGAGCGTGAACGTGACCGGGGGTCCGGCGTTCACGACGGACCTGGCGGACGTCTTCAACGGAGCCGACACCACGCTGCTCATCGCCACCGCACTCGTGGTGGCGGTGCTCCTGCTGATCACCTATCGCTCACCGATCCTCTGGATCATCCCGCTCCTCGTCGTCGGCATGGCAGATCAGGTCTCCCAGCACATCGCGGCCACGCTTGCGCCCCATCTCGGCATCCGGATCGACGGAGGTGCGACCGGCATCTCCCAGGTGCTGGTCTTCGGCGCCGGCACTGACTACGCCCTCCTGCTGATCGCCCGCTACCGCGACCAGCTGCGCCAGACCGAGGACAGGTTCGCCGCGATACGAGTGGCAGTCACCCGCACTGGCGAAGCCATCGTGGCCTCAGGCGTGACCGTCACGCTCAGCCTCCTGACCCTGCTGCTCGCTGGTATCTCGTCGACGAGGGCGATCGGCTTCTGCGGTGCCATCGGGATCGTCGTCGCCGTCGTCTTCGGCCTGGTCCTGCTCCCTGCAGCGCTCGTGCTCTGCGGCCGAGGGGTCTTCTGGCCCCTCGTGCCCAAGGTGGGTGATCACTCGCACGACGACGGCAAGGTCTTCGCCAAGATCGGTGGCGTCGTCAAGAAGCGCCCTGGGGCCATCACGCTCGGGGCGATCGCACTGCTCGTCCTCGCATCCCTGCCGGGCCTCAGCCAGCGGATCGGCCTGTCGACCACGCAACAGTTCACCGCCACGCCTGAGTCCGTCGTCGGCCAGAACATCTTGGCCTCCTCCTTCCCAGCTGGCACATCTGATCCAGTCCAGGTCCTGGTGCACACCGGCACGGTCGCCGAGGTTGAATCGGCAATCGCCCATGTTCCCGGCGTGACCTCTGTCAGCCCCAACCGCTACGCCCACGATGCGCAGTGGACAGAGCTCGACGTGATCACCACCGCCGCGCCGGGCTCGAACGCTTCGTTCGACACGATCACTCACCTGCGGGACGCTGTCGGATCAGTCCCTGGCTCACAGGGCGTGGTGGGCGGCACCTCAGCTCAGCAGCTCGACTTCTCGGTGGCGAGCTCTCGAGACGCCCGCGTGATCATCCCGCTGGTGCTCTTGATCGTCCTCGCAGTGCTCTTGCTACTCCTGCGCGCCGTCGTCGCTCCGGTCCTGCTGCTCGCCACAGTCATCGGCACCTACCTGGCGTCACTCGGCATCAGCTGGTTCATCTTCGACCACATCGCCCACTATCCCGCGATCGCATCAGGGGTCCGGCTCTATGCCTTCTTGTTCCTGGTGGCCCTCGGCGTCGACTACAACATCTTCCTCACCTCCCGGGCCCGTGAGGAGACGATCACCTACGGGACCCGTGACGGCATGTTGCGCGCCCTGACCTCCACCGGTGGCGTGATCACCTCAGCAGGGATCCTCCTGGCTGCCGTCTTCGCAGTCTTGGGCGTGCTGCCGCTCATCCAACTGACCCAGGTCGGCATCATCGTCTGCGTCGGCGTCCTCCTCGACACGCTCCTCGTGCGGACGGTCCTCGTCCCCTCCCTGGCGATGCTCTTGGGTAACAGGTTCTGGTGGCCGAAGGTCCCAGGGTCGACGGCACCAAGCTCGGAGCCAGCAACCCAGTCGTAACCCGCTGAAACCCGGGCGAAACAATTCCCCCGTAGCGTGGGGTCCGTGCTTGACGTCCTGAGCGGCTACGAAACCGATGTCGCCTTCGACGAGATGGTGCGAGG
>CAITOG010000385.1 GCA_903893955.1 uncultured Actinomycetes bacterium | reverse complement strand
TGACGTTACGAGGACCGTGCTCGAGGACCGCCTGCGCTGCGGCGAGGCGGGCGACAGGAACTCGGAACGGTGAGCAGCTCACGTAGTCGAGACCCGCCGCATAGAAGGTCGAGATCGACTCTGGGTCACCACCGTGCTCGCCGCACACGCCGGTCTTGAGTCCTGGCTTGGTCGTCCGACCGAGCGTCACGCCCATCCGCACGAGCTTGCCAACGCCGTCGGCGTCGACCACCTCGAACGGGTTCCGCTTGAGCAGACCGAGTTCCAAGTACGGCGCCATCATCCGGCCCTCGACGTCGTCTCGGCTGAAGCCGAACGTCATCTGCGTGAGGTCGTTGGTGCCGAAGGAGAAGAAGTCCGCGACCTCGGCGATCTCGTCCGCCACGAGCGCAGCACGCGGGGTCTCGATCATCGTGCCGATCAGCACGTCGAGCTTGCCCTTCTTGCTCTTGGGCTTCGGCGACTCTGCGGCCACCTCGGCCACAGCGCCCTCGGCCCATGAGCGAGCGAGTGCCAGCTCCTCCCGGGTGACGGTCAGCGGGATCATGATCTCGACGATCGGGTGTCCGCCCTTTGCCACACGCTGCGTGGCTGCCTCCATGAGCGCACGGACCTGCATCGCGTAGAGGCCAGGCTTGACGACACCGAGACGGACGCCACGGGTCCCGAGCATCGGGTTGGCCTCTTCCCACAGCTGGGCTGCTTCGTAGAGCGCAGCCTCAGTCTTCGAGAGCCCGACGGTTGCTTCCTTGACAGCAAGCTCATGGGTTGACGGGAGGAACTCATGGAGCGGCGGGTCGAGCAGGCGGATGGTCACCGGCAGCCCGTCCATCGCCGTGAGGATCTCGTAGAAGTCGGCTCGCTGCGCCTCGAGGAGCCGACCAAGTGCAGCCTCCTCCTCGACAGGGTTCGAGGCGAGGATCATCTCGCGCACGATCGGCAGCCTGTCCTCGCCGAGGAACATGTGCTCGGTGCGGCACAGGCCGATCCCCTCGGCACCCATCGCCCGAGCATTGCTCGAGTCAGGACCGTTGTCGGCGTTTGCACGGACCTGCAGGTTCCCCTTGCGGATCACGTCAGCCCAACCGAGGATGACGTTGAACTCCTTGGGCGGCTTGCCAGAGACCATCTCGACCTGACCGACCACCACGATGCCAGCGGTGCCATCCAGCGAGAGCCAGTCCCCCTCGCCGACGGTGACGTCACCGACCGAGAAGTGACGGCCCGAGATCCGGACAGCCTCGGCGCCGACGACTGCGGGCTTGCCCCACCCACGGGCGACGACGGCGGCGTGGCTGACGAGTCCGCCTCGAGCGGTCAAGATGCCCTCAGCGGCCAGCATGCCGTGGACGTCCTCGGGCGAGGTCTCAGAGCGGACCAGGATGACCTGCTCACCGCGCTCAGCTGCCGCAGCGGCATCGTCGGCGGTGAAGTAGACACGGCCGACTGCAGCGCCCGGCGATGCACCCAGGCCCTTGGCCAAGATGGCGTGGCCTGAACCTTTGAACTGCGGGTGGAGCACCTGCGAGAGGTGGTCCTCGGTGATGCGACTCACTGCCTCTGCGTGGGTGAGCTTGATCGACCGCTCGGTGGTCATGTCGACAGCCATCTTGAGCGCAGCGCGACCAGTCCGCTTGCCGACGCGGGTCTGGAGCATCCAGAGCTTGCCCTGTTCGATGGTGAACTCGGTGTCGCACATGTCGCGGTAGTGGTGCTCGAGGCGCTCGAAGATGACCATCAGCTCCGCGTGGACCTTCGGGAACTTGCGCTTGAGCGCACTCAGCGGCTCGGTGTTGCGGATGCCGGCCACGACGTCCTCGCCCTGGGCGTTGACCAGGAAGTCACCGTAGGGAGCGTTCTTGCCTGTCGAGGGGTCGCGGGTGAAGCCGACGCCGGTGCCCGAGTTGCTGTCGCGGTTGCCGAAGACCATCGCCTGGACGTTGACAGCGGTACCCAGGTCGTGGGCGATGCGCTCACGGTCGCGGTAGGCAAAGGCACGAGGACCGTTCCAGGAGCGGAAGACAGCCTCGATCGCACCACGCAGCTGCGTGGTGGGGTCCTGCGGGAAGGGGCGGCCGGTGTGCTCGGCGACGATCTTCTTGTAGTCAGCCACCAGCTTCTTCAAGATGGCGACCGGGACCTCAGCGTCTGACGTGGTGCCAGCAGCGACCTTCGCCTCCTCGAAGCGCTCGTCGAACGGCTCGCCAGGGACCTCCAGGACGATGCGGCCGTACATGGCAACAAAGCGGCGATACGAGTCGTAGGCGAACCGCTCGTCGTCAGTCTGGGCGGCAAGGCCCTCGACCGACTTGTCGTTGAGACCCAGGTTCAAGACGGTGTCCATCATGCCTGGCATCGAGAACTTCGCTCCAGAGCGGACCGAGACGAGGAGCGGGTCCTTTGCGTCGCCGACCTTCTTACCCATGGCCTTCTCGAGCCGAGAACGAGCAGCGTCGACCTCCTTGTCGAGCCCACGTGGCCAGCCACCCTTCATGTAGTCACGACACGCGTCGGTCGAGATCGTGAAGCCTGGAGGGACGGGGAGCTTGAGCACAGAGGTCATCTCAGCCAGGTTGGCGCCCTTACCGCCGAGGAGGTCCTTGAACTCCATCGGGGGACGGCGGTGCTTGTGGCTGAAGTCGTAGACGTAGGTCATGGGAGGTCTCTTCTCTTCTTCTGATCGCTGTGAGCCGACGTGCCATCCTACCGAACCGAGGGCGGGGTCCGGTGAAGCGTCGAGCGAGATCAAGGAATCCACTACCCTCGCAGCATGTCTTCCGAAATCGCCGTCACGGCGAGCGACCTGCGGGTCACCTTCCGCAAGGGTGAGGTGAAGGCCCTCGACGGCTTCGATCTCGAGGTGCCGACAGGGCAGGTCATCGGCCTGCTCGGACCGAACGGTGCCGGCAAGACAACGGCCGTCCGAGTGCTCTCGACGATCTTGCGGCCCGACACCGGGAGTGCACAGGTGCTCGGCCACGACGTGGTGAAAGAAGCTGGGCGGGTGCGCCGCCTCATCGGCCTTGCGGGTCAGTACGCAACCGTTGACGAGCAGCTCACCGGCATGGAGAACCTGACCATGGTGGGCAAGCTCTGCCACCTGAAGCGCAGCAGCGTCGCCCCCCGCGCTGTTGAGCTGCTCGAGCAGTTCGGCCTCTCCGATGCTGGCGGCCGACCGGTCAAGACCTACTCAGGCGGCATGCGCCGTCGCCTCGACCTAGCGGCTGCCCTCGTGGCCCGCCCGCCGATCCTCTTCCTCGACGAGCCCACCACTGGCCTCGACCCGCAGAGCCGGCTCGGCCTGTGGGACGTGATCGAGGCACTCGTCAAGGGCGGCACGACCGTGCTGTTGACCACCCAGTACCTGGAGGAGGCGGATCGCCTCGCCCAGTCGATCGTGGTGATCGACAAGGGCCACGTGATCGCCAAGGGCACCCCGGCCGAGCTCAAGGCCGAGCTCGGCGCCACAGTGCTCGAGCTGACCCTCGCCAGCGAGGAGGCGGCCCAGCAGACCGCTGCCCTGCTCGCCACCCTCTCGACCAAGACACCGCACATCGACGGCGTCACGGTCGGCCTGACGGTCGACGAAGGCCCGAAGATCGCTGCCGAGGCACTTCGTCGAATGGATGCCGATGGCATCGACATGCTGGGCCTCGCTCTCCATGAGCCGAGCCTCGATGATGTGTTCCTCGCTCTCACCGGTCGCAAGGCTGAAGTCGACACCGAGGCCCTCGTCGAGGGGACAACCCGCAAGGGCCGCAAGGCGAAGGAGGCATCGTGACCGATCTCGCCACCAAGCCATCAGCTGGGACGAGCATCGGCTGGGCGTTCTCTGACATCAAGACCGTCACGTGGCGGAACCTGATCCGGACCGTCCGCGTGCCCGAGGCGATGTTCTTCTCGACGCTCCAGCCGATCATGTTCGTGCTGCTGTTCCGTTACGTCTTCAGCTCCATCCCGGTCCCAGGAGGGAGTTACGTCAACTACCTGATGCCGGGCATCTTCGTACAGACCTTGTGCTTCGGGGCGGTCTCGACCTCGATCGGCCTGGCCGAAGACCTCCAGTCTGGCCTGCTTGAGCGCTTCCGAGCCCTGCCAATGAGCCGAGCAGCCGTGCTCGGCGGGCGCACCTCGGCTGATGTGGTGCGCAACGTCTTCGTCATCATCCTGATGACCGGCGTCGGCCTCCTCGTGGGCTTCCGGCCACAGTCCAACCCGCTCGACTACCTGCTGGCATGTCTGATCATCCTGCTGTTCTCGTACTCGTTGATGTGGGGCTTCGCCATCATCGGCCTGAAGGCGCCGAACGCCGAGACGGCCCAGCTGATGAGCTTCCCGATCCTCTTCCCGCTGACCTTCGCCTCGAGTGCATTCGTCAACCCGGCCACGATGCCGAGCTGGCTGCGAGGCTTTGCCGAGAACCAGCCGGTCTCCCAGGCAGTCGACGCAGCGAGATCTCTCATGGTCGGCGGGGTGTACCACAACGCGTCTGCGCCGTGGGTCTCACTTGCGTGGAGCATCGGCCTGCTGATCGTGTTCGTGCCGCTTGCGGTGCGTTCGTATCGCAACGCCTGAGCTTGATCCCGAAGGAGCTCCTCAGGCCTTTGCGGTGCGACTGATGATCTCGGCCACCAGCGACTCGATCGGCACCCGGACCTGTTCGGTGGTGTCTCGGTCGCGCACCGTCACCGCACGGTCCTCGAGGGTGTCGAAATCGACCGTTACGCACCACGGCGTCCCCACCTCGTCCTGACGCCGATAGCGCTTGCCGATCGACTGCGTGACGTCATAGTCACACTGGAAGTGCGGCTGAAGCAGGCCGAGGACCTCTCGGGCGGTCGGCTCGAGCTCTTCCTTCTTCGACAAGGGCAGCACAGCCACCTGGTTCGGGGCGAGCCGCCAGTCGAGCCGGAGCACGTCGCGCTTCTCGCCACCGATCTCGTCGGTGTCATACGCGGCGAGCAGGAAGGCCATCATCGCCCGTGTGGCACCGGCCGCCGGCTCGATGACATAGGGCACGTAGCGCTCGTTGGCTGCCTGGTCGAAGAACTCAAGACGCTCACCGGAGGCTGCAGCGTGTGCCTTCAGGTCATAGTCGGTGCGGTTGGCGACCCCCTCGAGCTCGCCCCAGCCCCATGGGAAGAGGAACTCGATGTCGGTAGTGCCCGCCGAATAGTGTGAGAGCTCGTCCTCGTCGTGTGGCCGCAGTTTGATGAGCTCCTCGGGGATGCCGTACTCGCGGTACCACCCGTAGCGCTGCTCGACCCAGTAGTCGAACCACTTGGGCGCCTCAGCCGGCGGGACGAAGTACTCCATCTCCATCTGCTCAAACTCACGGGTCCGGAAGACGAAGTTCCCGGGCGTGATCTCATTGCGGAAGGACTTACCCACCTGCGCGATGCCGAACGGCGGCTTCTTTCGAGTCGTGGTGGCGACGTTCATGAAGTTCGTGAACATCCCCTGGGCAGTCTCAGGACGCAGGTACGCCACCGAGCCCTCGTTCTCAATCGGTCCGGCGTGCGTCTTGAACATCAGCTGGAAGTCACGCGCCTCGGTCAGGTCGCTGCTGCCGCAGTTGGGACACGTGTCACCGATCTGGTCCGCGCGAAGGCGCTCCTTGCAGTTGCGACAGTCGACCATCGGGTCGGTGAAGGTCTCGAGGTGGCCTGACGCGGCCCAGATCGCCGGCGGCGAGAGGATGGCCGCATCGAGGCCGACGACGTCGTCACGCAGCTGGACCATGGATCGCCACCAGGCGTTCTTGACGTTGCGCAGCATGAGGACGCCGAGCGGACCGTAGTCGTAGGTCGAGCGGAAGCCACCGTAGATCTCGGCAGACGGGAAGACGAAGCCCCGGCGCTTGGCCAGGTTGACGACGTCGTCGAACAGAGATTCGTTGGGGGCCTGGTCGCTCATGGACAGCAAACCTACCTGCCGAGGGGTGTCGTTCCTTCCGTCAGCCTGAGCCGACGTGCCACCTCGTCGGCCAGGAGACGCCCTTTCGTGGTGAGGACCCAGCGATCCTCCACCTCGACCACAAGGCCCTCGGTCACTGCGTCATCGTCGAGGGACCACCTCGGGACGCCGCTGCTCATCCGCAGCTCGAGCGCCAGACGCTCGAAGGCGGCCTGCTCCCCATCGAGGACTTCCGCACCGCCGATTGGGTCGTCGCCCTCTTCTACCCGTTGGAGGTAGCTCATGAGGTTGGCAACGTTCCATCGTCGACGGCCCGCAAGGTGTCCGTGCGCCGCCACGCCGAAGCCGAGGTACTCACCCTGGCGCCAGTAGAGCTGGTTGTGGCGGCACTCGTGGCCAGGCAACGAGAAGTTCGAGATCTCATACCAGCGATAGCCACGTCGAAGCAGTTCGCGGTCGAGCAACTCGTAGCGTTCGGCGAGGACGTCGTCGTCGGGGTGCCGCTCGGGTGCTCGCCCGAGCGGCGTGCCACGCTCAGCGCTGAGCAGGTAGCTGCTCAGATGAGGCGGCGGGTGGGGCTGGTCGAGGACGTCGGCGATGCTCTGGAGAAGATCGACGTCTCGCTCAGCCGAGGAGCCGATGATGAGATCCATCGACCAGCTCGCCAACCCAGCCTCGTCGACGATCCCTGCGATCTCTTGCACCGAGTCGCCGCGGTGGGTTCGGCCGAGATCGATGAGCACCGGGGATGATGTCGACTGGATACCGACACTGACTCTGGTGACGCCGATCGCGACGAGCTGGGTCAGCTTCTCACCGGTCACATCCTCAGGGTTCATCTCCAGGGTGATCTCGCTCCCTGGCGCCAGATCGAGCGCCCTGAGGACCTGCGCGACCTGGTCCGCATGGAGCCGCGAGGGGGTCCCGCCGCCGAAGAACACGCTGGTCGCCGGCCTCGGCTGCGGCGTGGCAGCGATCTCTGCCACCACTGCGTCGACGTAGCGCTGATGGAGGTGGTCGTTGCCGGTTGTGGTGACGAAGGCGCAGTAGTCACACCGCTCGGCGCAGAAAGGGATGTGGACGTAGATCCCGAGGTCGACGGCG
>CAITOG010000384.1 GCA_903893955.1 uncultured Actinomycetes bacterium | reverse complement strand
CTCGCCAAGAACCCGAGTGGCTACTGCGGCCTCGGCGGCACCGGTGTGAGCTGCCCGGTTGGGTTGTTCGAGACCCGCTAGCCGGTCTCGTCACGCCAGGCGACATCGAACGCTGCGCGTCGCATCTCGGTGACGTCCTCTCGTCCCGACGCTGCTGAAGTTCGGAACTCTTGGGCCATCTCGACGGTCCTGACAGTCTGAAAGCCACACGAGGTCGCCACCGCACGAGACCGATCGTTCTGGACGTCGAAGCAGATCACCGCCACGTCGATCTCCTCGAAGGTGAAGGCAGTCTCCGTCAGCAGCAGGACCGACTCTCGCACGAACCCTTGGCCTTCGTGCGCAACATCGATCCAGTACCCGATCTCGAGGGCTGCGGGGTCCGGCAGCCGACGGTGGAGGCCGCACGAACCGATCAGCTGGTCGTCACGCCAGATCCCGTAGACGCAGTCGCGTCCAGCGAGACGGGTCAGCTCCCACTCCTCGATCATGGCTCGACGCTCGTCGAGCGTCAGGGGCTCTCGCTCCGCGAACGGGAGGATCGACAGGTGATCGAGGTTGCTCATGACGAGATCACCGAGTGTGCTCGCAGCGCCGACATCATGTGATCGCAGCGTGACCCGTGGTCCCTCGATGATGCGCGGCAGTGGCTGGGACAGGGGCGGAGGGAGCTGTCCTCGAGGTCCCTCGCTCATCTCGTGGCAGCGGCTGCCCGTTCGAGAGCGGCAGTCGCCTCACTGACCATGGTGGCCACGATCTCGCCAGCTGGAACGAGCGCATCGATGGCGCCGACGGCCTGGCCGGCTGGGTAGCCCTCTCGATTCGGGTCCACTCCGGGAGTCGACTCATCGCCACCGAGGTGGAAGTACTGCTCGCTGAACGCGATGCCGAGCTGCTCGGGAAACGGGCGGAGCTCCTCGGGGTGCGATTCGAAGTGTGCGGTCGTATCGTTCTTGATTACTCGCATGGTCTTGCCCGAGAAGGCGCGGCTGATGATGGTCCCGTCCTCGGCCGCGCCGATGATGCGGTCCTTGAAGCCGGGCAGCCCCCGTGCCTCGGGGGTGGCGATGAACCTGGTCCCGACCCACACGCCGTCGGCGCCGAGCGTGAGTGCGGCCGCAAGGCCCCTCCCGTCGAAGATCCCACCAGCTGCGACCACGGGGACAGCGCCATCGACGGCGTCAACGATCATGGGAACGAGCGGCAGCGTCGCCACCTGGCCAGTGTGGCCTCCCGCTTCGGTTCCCTGGGCGACGACGAGGTCGCACCCTGCGTCCACGGCCCGCTTGGCGTGGCTGACTCGGCCGCACATGTTGGCGACGAGGACGCCCGCCTCGTGGCAGCGCTCGACCGCCTCCGAAGGAACGCCGAGTCCGGCGACGAACATGGCGGCGCCACCTTCGATGAGCAAGTCGACGTTTCGGAGCATGTCGCCGGGCATGGCGGTCAGCAGGTCGACGCCGAACGGGCGAGAGGTCAGAGCCGCGGTGGCAGCGATCTCCTCGACCATCTGGTCCTGGGACATCGTCGAGGCGCCGAGGCAGCCGTAGCCACCCGCCTCAGAGACCGCCGCGGCGAGCGCGCTGTACGAGACGCCCCCCATGCCGGCGAGCATGATGGGGTGGTCAATGCCGAGCAGTTGGGTCAGACGTGTCTTCATCGGTGCCTCCTGGAGAATGCGTCCCTCGGACGCTAGCCATGTTCAGAGCGTCGCGACGAGCCCATGACCAGGATGGCGAGGCCGAGGATGCCGCACAGCAGGGAGGCAACGAGAAGTGCAACCTTCGTGGTGGCCAGCAAGGTCGGATCAGTGCCGAACGCACTGTGAGCGAAGAGCAATGGCACGGTGAACCCGATGCCACACAGGACGGCGGCACCGCCCATGTGGCGCCACTTCGACCTGTCGGGGAGGGTGCCGAGACCGAGACGAATCGCGAGAGCGACCGCGCCGGTGATCCCGATGAGCTTGCCGAGGACGCGAGCGCCGAGGACAGCGGTGAAGAGGCCGCTCGTCGACCCGAGGTGGAATGAGACCAGGTCAACGCCGCCAGCCACCAGCGCGAAGGCTGGGAGCACGACATACGCAGAGGCGGGGACCATCCAACGCTCGAGAGTGACGCCTGGGGAGGAAGCCCGGTGGCTGAAGGGAGCGGCGATCCCCGCAATCACCCCCGCCAGCGTCGGCTCGATCCCCAAACTCGCCAGGCACCACCACAAGATGAGCCCGGCAGCAACGAAGGTCGGCCACGGTGCTCGCCGCCGACGGGCGACGATGAGGCCGACACACACCACGATGACTCCTGCGGCCGCGAGCACCAGCCGCAGCGTGCTCGAACCGGTGTGCTCTTGGCCAACGATGGCGAGGATGACGACGGAGAGCACATCGTCCGCCACTGCCAGCGCCAAGAGGAAGACGCGCACGCTCGACGGCACGTTCGAGCCGAGCAGACTCAGCGCGCCGAGGGTGAACGCGATGTCGGTCGCCATCGGAATGCCCCACCCGCCCGCTGCACCTTGGGGGCCGAGTGCGGCGACGATACCGAGGTAGATGATGGCGGCACCGGCCATGCCGCCGATAGCGGCGATAACCGGAAGGGCTGCGGTGCGGTTATCAGCCAGCACGCCGAGCGTCCGCTCACGCGCGACCTCGAGACCGATGGCGAAGAAGAAGACGATCATCGCGAGGTTCGTGATGAGTGAACCGATCGAGTCGACCTCGCTCGACGGGACAAGCGGGAGATGGACCGGTGTGGCGACGGCCGTCGCGTAGCCCGACGGATCGAGGCTGGCCCACGTGACGCCTGCGACCAATCCGAGCGTGAGTGTGATCCCTCCCGCCGCACCGCTGTGGAGGATGCGGACGAGACCCCGCTGCTCGAGCTCGTCCCCGACGTTGGCGCCTGCCTCGTCGTGGTCGGTCATGGCCAAGAGGGTTACCGATTTCTCGCCGTGACGCCAACCGCGGCGACGTGAAGAGAGATCCTTCTACACTCGAAGCATCATGGCGGACACTCCGAACGAGAGCCCTTCGGCTCCACCCGACCCTTTTCCGGATCCGCCGCTCGCCCATCTTCCGCAACGACGGGTCTATGTGATCTTCGGCGCTCTGATGCTCGGGATGCTGCTCGCAGCTCTCGATCAGACGATCGTGTCGACAGCGTTGCCCACCATCGTGGGCGATCTCGGGGGTGCTGCCCA
This sequence comes from uncultured Actinomycetes bacterium, assembly GCA_903893955.1. GTDB lineage: Bacteria > Actinomycetota > Acidimicrobiia > Acidimicrobiales > RAAP-2 > CAIUMH01. The sequence continues at coordinate 522 of CAITOG010000384.1, read as the reverse complement.
CCTCTCGTGGGTCGTCATCGCGTACCTGCTGGCCTCGACGGTGTCGACACCGCTCTGGGGCAAGCTCGGCGACCTCTACGGCAGAAAGATGTTCTTTCAGGCCGCGATCGTCCTGTTCCTTATCGGGTCGATGCTCAGTGGACTGTCCACCTCGATGGGCGAGCTCATCGCGTTCAGGGCCATCCAGGGGCTCGGCGGCGGCGGCCTCATCGTGGGCGCACAGGCCATCATCGGTGACGTCGTCAGCCCTCGAGACAGAGGTCGCTATGTCGGCCTCTTCGGGGCGGTGTTCGGCGCTGCCACCGTCCTCGGCCCTCTGCTCGGTGGCCTGTTCACCCAATACCTCTCATGGCGGTGGGTCTTCTACATCAACGTGCCGATCGGGATCATCGCGCTGTTCGTCACCGCCGCGGCGCTGATTTTTCGCGATAGAATTGTCGCGCGTTACGTCGTGCGGCTTGCCGCGTTGCCTGCCAGACTGGTCGCTATTCTCACGGTCGTCCTGGGCGCCGTTCTCGGCGT
>CAITOG010000383.1 GCA_903893955.1 uncultured Actinomycetes bacterium | reverse complement strand
TGCAAGAAGGCTGCCTGCATCGAGGTCACCGAGGCGGGCCCGTTCTTGATCGACCACCTCTGCGACGACTGCGCTCGTCATCACGAGCGGGTCCTCGAAGGGCTTGATCAGGCAGGAGTGCGCTGGGTGGCGGCTCCCCGATTGGTGAGAGGGTTCGACTACTACACCAAGACGACGTTTGAGTTCGCCTCGACGGCCCTCGAGGGGGCGCAGAACGCCGTCGGTGGCGGCGGTCGCTATGACGGCTTGGTGGAGCTGTTGGGTGGCCCTGCGACACCAGGCATCGGATTTGGGATCGGCATCGAGCGGACCCTGTTGGCCTGCGACGCAGAGGAGACCTTCGTCATCGAGGCCCCTGTTCCCGCAGCGTTCGTCGTCGATGTGACCGGTGGGCTGGCGGCACGTGACCTCGTCCGAACACTGCGCGAGCACGGGCTGTTCGTCGAGCGTGCGTATGACGATCGTTCGATGAAGGCCCAGTTCAAGGCGGCTGATCGCTCCGGTGCTCGAGTCGCGCTGCTCATCGGGTCCAAGGAGCTCGAGGCGAACTCCGTTACCATCCGTTTGCTCCGTGAGGAGGGAGAGCAGCGGACGGTCCCCGTGGCCGACCTGCTCGCCGCAGTGATCGAGACAGGAGAGATCGGGTGACAGAGGCAACGTCCGCCGGGCCCTTCGAGGCCACCTCCCTCAGAGACGTGCTCTGCGGCCATCTTGACGTCAACGATGTCGGCAGAGAGGTCCGTGTCTGCGGATGGGTCAGTCGCCGTCGCGAGCATGGCGAGCACCTCGCCTTCGTCGACCTGCGTGATCACTCCGGCGTCGTCCAGTGCGTGATCGATGGTTCGGTCGACGTTCGGAGCGAGTACGTGCTCCAGGTGGTCGGTACCGTGAGGGTCCGACCAGACGGCACCGTCAACGATCGCCTGGCCACCGGCCACATCGAGATCGGTGACTGCCACGTCGAAGTCCTCGCCGCCGCTGAGCCGCCTCCGTTCAGCCTCGATGATCGAGCGGAGATCGACGAGCAGGTCCGGTTGCGCAGTCGGTTCCTCGACCTGCGCCGTCCCCGGATGCAGCGGAACCTTCGCGTCCGTGCCCAGGTCAACAGGTCGTTGCGCGCTGCGATGGACGAGCAGGGCTTCGTCGAGGTCGAGACGCCAATCCTGTGGGCGCCGACTCCTGAGGGTGCTCGTGAGTTCACCGTGCCGAGCCGCTTGCACCACGGCACGTTCTACGTGCTGCCCCAGAGCCCCCAGCTAGCCAAGCAGCTCTTGATGGTCGGTGGGGTCGACCGCTACTACCAGATCGCACGATGCATGTGAGATGAGGATCTTCGAGCTGACCGGCAGTTCGAGTTCTCTCAGCTCGACCTTGAGGCATCGTTCGTCACGCAGGACGATGTGCTCGGTTTCGTGTCGCATGCGGTCCTCGACGCTGCGGAGGCGGCGACAGGGTCGCGCCCTGACGACATCCCGACGATGACCTGGCACGAGGCGATGGACCGCTTTGGGTCCGACAAGCCTGATCTCAGGGTCGAGACAGAGCTGGTGGATCTCTCTGTGACCTTCGCCGAGTCCGAGGTCAGGGCGTTCTCGGCACCGGTGGTCAAGGCCCTTCGTATCGAAGGGGGTGGCGAGACCACGAGATCGCAGCTCGATGCCCTGACCGATCGGGCGAAGTCGCTCGGGGCAAAGGGCTTGGCATGGTTCCGGGTCGTCGATGGCGATGATGGCCCTGGCCTCGACTCACCTCTCGATCGTTTCTTGTCCGACGACGAGCGCCGCTCGATCATCTCCGCGTCAGCGGCGACTACTGGAGACCTCATCTTGATCGTCGCCGATGAGTGGCGGGTTGCCTCGGAGGTGCTCGGACATC
>CAITOG010000382.1 GCA_903893955.1 uncultured Actinomycetes bacterium | reverse complement strand
CCAGCCGGGGCGGGCATCGTGTGGATCGTGCCGTGTGTCACGTACTCCTCATAGGCCTGCCCAGCGAGGCGTGCCCGCACGATGCACTCCAAGGGGAGCATCTCGGCGCGGCGCACCAGCATCGTGCGGCCGTGGAGCTCGGTGGCACCGGCGAATCCGGGGACGTCGCGGTCGATCACCTCAGGGTCGCAGCTGAGCAGGCTGCCTGGAGCGATGTCGCCGAGCTCCTCGCACCAGAAGGCGGTCATCGCTGTCAGCACGCGGCCCTTGTCGGGGATGGGCTCGGCCATGACCACGTCGAAGGCGCTGATCCGATCAGAGGCGACCATCAGCAGTCGGTCGTCGCCGAGAGCGAAGAGGTCACGAACCTTGCCGGAGTGGACGCGCTCTAAGCCGAGGAGGTCGCTCACAGCTCGATCTCCTCGAGGGCGGTGAGGTAGCGACCGCGGTGCTGGAGCATCCGATCGAGGTCGAAGGCCCGGTCGAGCTCCTCAACAGAGAGCGTCACCTCGTCGTCCGCCTCCACGATGCCTCGGAAGGCCTGTTGGGTCTCGACCGCCTGGCGGGCGGCCCGCTGAACGATGCGATAGGCATCGTCCCTCGTCATGCCGTGGTCGATGAGCGTGAGCAGGACCGACTGGCTGTAGACGAGACCGAGGCTCCCCTCGTTCAGGTTCTTGAGCGCCCGCTCGGCGTTGATGACCAGGCCGTCGACGAGGCCGGTGGCCTTGCGCAGCACGTAGAGGCCCAGCATCGATGCATCCGGCAAGATGACCCGTTCGACCGAGCTGTGCGAGATATCGCGCTCGTGCCAGAGCGCCACGTCCTCGATCCCAGCCGAGAGGTAGCCACGCAGCACCCTCGCCAAGCCACAAAGACGCTCAGAGAGCACCGGGTTGCGCTTGTGCGGCATGGCGGATGAGCCCTTCTGCCCCGGGGCGAACGCCTCCTCCACCTCGCCGAGCTCGGAGCGAGCCATGTGCCGCACCTCGGTGGCCAAGTGCTCGATGGTCGCCCCGACCGCGGCGATGGCCCAGAGCAGCTCGGCGTGGCGGTCACGAGCGATCACCTGGGTGGCGGGGACCGGCGTGAGCCCGAGTGCCTCGCACACGAAGTCCTCGACCGAGGGATCGATGTTCGAGTACGTCCCGACCGCACCTGAGAGCTTGCCCACCGCGATCGCTGCGCGGGCTCGCCGAAGGCGTTCTCGGTCGCGATCGGCAGCAAGGGCGAAGAGCGCCATCTTGGCGCCGAAGGTCGTGGGCTCCGCGTGCATGCCGTGGGTGCGACCGACCACCGGCACGTCGATGAGCTCGTGGGCTCGGCGAACCAGCACCGCCACGAGCTCGCCGGAGGTCTCGATGAGCAGGTCCGCCGCCTTGGTCAGCTGCCAGCACAGTGCGGTGTCGACGACGTCAGAGGAGGTCAGGCCGTAGTGGACCCAGGCCCCCTCTGGCGCCCCGATCCGATCCTGGACGATGTCCACGAACGCGGCCGTGTCGTGGTTGGTGATCGCCTCGCGCTCATCGACAGCGGCGACGAAGGCCGCATCGATCATGGGTGCCCTGGCCCGGCAGGCCGCAGCATCGGCGGCCGGGACGGTGCCGAGCT
>CAITOG010000381.1 GCA_903893955.1 uncultured Actinomycetes bacterium | reverse complement strand
GGAACCCGACGCCGATCTGGTCGAAGGGCCGGAGTCGTTCGGCGAGCTCGACCAGGTGGTCGACCAGGTCCGTCGGACTCAGGCCTGGGGGGGTCCGTCGATTGGCGCGCTGTTCGAGGCCCGTCCCGTCGCCCGACAGGCGAGCCAGCTTGAGCGAGGTGCCGCCGACGTCGATCCCGAGCGTGCTCGCCACGCCGTGAGCCTACCGATCACCGACAGCGATCCCCGTGCCGAGGCCACCGGGCGAGGTCCCCGGTCGGCGACCGCCGGCTGGGACCACCACGGCACGAGGCGCAGCTTCGCCACCGGCGTCGAGCCGCTCACGACCAGCGCCGAGTGGGAGGGCAGCTCTCGGATCTCTGCTGGCTCGACGATCTGACGTCGGGCGCCACCGGCCTCACGGCCACGGCGATCGACAGCAGTGCCGGCCATCCCGCCCAAGACCCCCGCCAGCTCCGGATCGGCGAGCCCTGCGACCAGCACACGGGTCCGGTGGTTGTTGAGCACCGTGCCGGTCCGCTCTCCCCACCGAGCCCGGACCTGGGCGAGATCCTGGAAGCAGGTCACGAGCGAGATCCCCTGTCCGCCGCAGGTGGCTGCCACGACGTCGAGGTCTGCGATCGGAGCGATCGCGGCCGCCTCGTCCAAGACGACGAGTAGCCGTCGATCGAGCACGCCCCCGTCGCGTCGAGCTCGTTGCACCGCGTGGTCGAGCACCTCATCGATGACCGCACAGAACAGCGGGGCGAAGCGACGCTGTTCTCTCACCGGCGCGCATAGGTACAAGGTGCCGTCCTCTTCGAGGAACCGTCGGGCAGCAAGAGGCGCAGCCAGCGGGTTGGGCGACTGCTCGAGCATCGGTTCAAGGAGGGCCTCGAGCGTGGCGTAGACCGAGCTGAGCTGTCGCTCGTCACGCTGGGTCGAGGCGAGCAACGCATCGACGGCGCGCTGCTCGCCGGCTGCGTGGAGCAGGTCGATCGGCACCATCTCGTCACGACGATCGATCCAGCCCGCGACCTGGTCGATGCCGACGCCGCCCACGTGTGCGGCCAAGAGCAATGGTGCGAGCAACTTGGCTGCCAGCTGAGACCAGAACCTCGCCTCTGCCTCATGACCGCTCACCGCCACTCCGAGGCACAGGCTCGCCGCCACTCGTCGGGCCGCAGAAGGATCGACCGCTCCGGTGACCGGATCGAACCGAGCGGCCATGCCGTCATGGCGCCCTGAGGGATCGATGACCGCCAGGGGTCCCTGCGTGCGGCGCCAGGCCGAAGTCGTGGTCACCAGATCGTCCTTGACGCTGACAGCGAGCACTGGACCCTCCCAGGCCAGGATCGCCGGGATGAGGATCGATGAGGTCTTCCCGCCACCGGTCGGTCCGAGCACGAGGACCGAGTCTCGAGCCGGCGCGGCCAGGCGGCGAGCCCCGAGCACGCCGAGGGAGCTCGTCACCCGTCCGAGCGGGACACGGCCTGGCTCGCTCGCTCGAGATCGGAGCGCTCTGAGGTCTCCCCTTGAGGCGAAGCGGGCGTCAGGTCGGCGGCGGCGAGCAGACGAGGAGAGTGCGATCGCCGCCAGCACCGCCCCACCAGCGAGGAGGATCAGCAACCTCATCGCTGGAGGAGCGCGGCGTCGGTGTTGACCATGTCGAGCTCGGACGGGGCGACGAGGTGACGCACCAACGAGGAGTGGCTCCCCACCTTCCACAGAGCGATGCCCCGGCCCAATCGGCCGACGACCTCGCGCTCAGCGTCGGTCAGATCGAGGAAGCGAGCGGCCGCGTCGATCTCGCCCGGTGCTTGGGCATAGATCACCTTGGTCTCGGAGTCGAGCAGCAACCCCTCTGCCAGCTGCCGGGCCTCAGAGCCATCGCCGCCGATGGCGGAGAGGTCTGAGACGCGGTGGAGCACTGCGATGCACGAGATCCCCCACGCACGGGCTAGCTTCCACGCCGACTGGAGCCACCGAGCGACCGCCAGGTCCTTGAGCACCGCCCACGCCTCATCCACCACGACGATGATCTGCTCGCCTCCCGCCCCGGCAGTGCGGACCAGCCCCTGGAGCCACGCGGTGGCACAGACCATCAAAATGCCGAGCGCTGCGGTTCCATAGAGCGCCGAGAGGTCGAGCACGATCAGCGGGCTATCGGCGGCGATGGAGGGCGAGGTGGCGCCGTCGAACATCCCTCGCAAGTCGCCGGCCACCAGCCGCCGAAGCTCGAGGCCGACGTCGCGCCCGTCCTCGAGGAGCTGGGCAGGCGTCGTGGCGAGATTGCTCGCAGCGGCGGGACTCGGATCGAGCAGGGCCGCAGCCACCGTAGGAAGGGTGGGGATCGCTGTCGATCCGACCGCCTGATCGAGTGCTGCCTCGAGCGCCGCCCGCTCTCGGGGTGCAAGCTCACGTCCCATCGACGAGGTCACGATCGCCGCCAAGAGCCCGAGGCGGCGCGCCCGGAGATCACCGACGTCGATCCCGCCGAGGTCGAGCGGGTTGAGCCGAACACCGCCATCAGGCGAGAGAGCGACCGGCTCGACGCCCACCATCTCGGCGAGCGTGCTGTACTCGCCCTTGGGGTCGACGACGAAGGCCCGGCGGCCGAACGCCAGCTGTCGAAGCAGGTAGGTCTTGATCAGCGAGCTCTTCCCGCGACCGATCTGGCCGAAGACGATGCCGTTGGGATTGGTCAGCAGCCCGGCCCCGTAGAGGGTGAAGGGGTCATAGGCGAAAGCGCCGCCGAGCAGATCGAGACCGATGAGGACTCCGGGGATACCGGTGCCCGACTCGTGGAGAAAGGGGTACAGCGCGCCTGCGTGCCGGGTGGTGGTCTCGTGGCCGGCCACCGTGGCGGGCGCACCTCGCTCACGCCACCTCACGGCAGCCCCAAGGCCAAGGGGAGCGTGGCCACCACGCCCCGGAGGTGATCGCCGTCGAGCCGGCGCAGCTCGAGCTGGCTCTGGGCGGCTGCCAGCTCGGTGCTGGTGACGAGCGAGGCGAGCTCCTCGGGGTTGGTGGTGGTG
>CAITOG010000380.1 GCA_903893955.1 uncultured Actinomycetes bacterium | reverse complement strand
GTGGTCTCGACGCCCTCGGCCAGATGGACAACGTCGCCCGGACCGACGACAACAGGATCATGCCCCTCGACGCTGATCGTCGCCGAGCCCGAGAGGACCACGAAGACCTCGTCGACCTCGATGTCGTGCTCGATGCCCGGGTCGACCTCCCAGATGCCGATCTCTCGGTCGCCAGCGGTGGTCAGGACGCGTGACCGGGTGCTTGGCGAGTCGGGCTCGAGCGCCTGGGTCGTGGTGCCGATGGTGGTCACCGGCTGGAAACGCGTCTCCACGGGTGGCTCCTCGCTCGTCTCACTGCCCATCGGCACCAGCATGGCCGATGGGCAGTGATCCTATCGAGCGAGTCGTTCGTGCTCCGGCTCAGGCAGCAGGACCCTTCGCCAGGGTGATCGATGACGTGGTGGTGGTGCCCCCAGCGCTGGTCCAGGTGACCTTGACCGTGTCGCCCGGGTGGTAGCGGCCGAGGAGCGCCGTGAGCTGCTGCGGCGTCGACACCGTGGTGCCGTTGACCGACAGGATGGTCGAGCCCGCGGCCAGGCCCGCCTGTGCGGCTGGGGAGCCGCTGACGGTACCGCCAACCGACACGCCGGTCGTCTGGCCGCCTGTCGAGTCGTTCGACGCTGCCTGGACCTGGACGCCCATGAAGCCGGTCTGGCCCAGGTGGACCGTGTCGCTGGCGTGGCCGGCGATGATCTCGTGTGCGATCGAGAGTGCCGTGTTGATCGGGATCGCAAAGCCCTGCGAGCCGCTCGTGTTGAAGCTGTAGGAGGACGAGGCGGCGGTGTTGACGCCGAGCACCGAGCCCCCGAGGCTGACCAGCGGACCACCGGAGTCACCTGGCTGGATCGGGGCGTTGGTCTGGATGAGCCCAATGAGCTGCTCGGATTGCCCGTTCGCCTCGTCGGAGGCCGTGATCGACTGGTTCAGCGCGGTGATCGAGCCGGCGGCGGTCGACGGGGCGCCGCCGACGCCACCTGCATTGCCGATCCCGATGACCGACTGACCGACCGAGGCGGTTCGAGAGTTGCCGAGCGAGGCAGTCGTTAGCCCGCTGGCGCCGACGAGCTTGATCACGGCGATGTCGTGTGAGCGGTCGTAGCCGACCACGAGGGCGTTGTAGGTCTTGCCGTTCCCGATGTCGGTGGCGGTGATCTTGGTGGCTCCCGAGATGACGTGGTTGTTGGTCAGCACGGTTCCGTTCGAGCTGAGCACGATGCCGGTGCCCGCGGCTGAGGACTGCTGGTAGCCGAGGTCGGTGTTGATATCGACCAGCGCTGGGCTCACCTTGGCGGCGACCTGCGCCACCTTGGCTGAGCTCGCGGCACCCTCAGCGGTACCTGACTGGCTGCTCGGGCCATCGCTGTCGCCGAAGTTCGGCTGGACAGGCTGGGTTGGGTTTGCCTGCTGGGCAGAAGAGGACGAAGAGGTGGTCGAGCTCGGTGGCCACACGATGTGGCCGATCCCGAGGCCGAAGAATGCGGCTGCCACTGCGGCGCACAGGCCGATGATGCCGACCCGGCTGCGTGGTGCGCTCGGCGGTGCGCTCATTGTCGCGGTGGATCCCTCGCCGCCGCCTGGCTCGAACGGCGGTGGTGTCATCGCCGCAGGGATCTGCGCGGTCGGCTGCTCGTCGGTCCCGGAGAACTCCCAGTTGGGCCGGTCGTTGCCGGCCGGGAGGTTCGGCATCGTGTCATCCTGATCCATTGCGTGCTCCTCGGTCTGCGTTCGTTCCGTGATCTAGTGAACGCTGGCTGCCTAAGCGGGCGTAGAGGTGAGGATAAGACCTCGATAAGACCGGTGGACATCGAGCAGGCAGACTTGGTGGACCACGGACGAGGAGGGGCACATGGCGACAGCACTGGTGACAGGCGCATCGAGCGGTATCGGGCTCGAGATGGCAACGACGCTCGGTCAGGAGGGCGTGGAGCTCTTCGTCGTGGCACGCACCCGGGGACCGCTCGAGGAGCTCGCTGCGAGGTTCGAGAAGGTCACCATCATCGAGGCTGATCTTGGCACCGCCGAGGGCCGCGCCGAGGTCGCTGCGGCAGCGTCGAAGGTGGACATCCTGATCAACAACGCCGGGTTCGGAGAGCACGGTGCGTTCGCCTCAATGCCCACGGGTCGGGTCACGCAGATGATCGAGGTGAACTGCGTGGCGCTGACAGAGCTGGCAAGCGCAGCATTGCCGGCGATGCTCGAGCGGGGGAGCGGCAGCATCTTGAACATCGCCTCGACCGCAGCGTTCCAGGCCGGCCCGACGATGGCTGTCTACGGGGCGACCAAGGCATATGTCCTCTCGTTGACCGAGGCCATCGCTGAGGAGGTCCGCGGCAGCGGGGTGAGCGTCACCGCGTTCTGCCCCGGCGCCTTCGCTTCTGGCTTTCAGGACGCTGCCCACATCGGCGAGTCCCGCTTGGTCAAGGACCGCAAGCTCCCCTCGTCGACGCAGATCGCAGCCGAGGCATTGGCAGCGATGCGGCGAAAGGACGTCGTCGCAGTTCCAGGGCTGATGAACAAGATCAACGCCGTCTCGGTTCGCTTCACGCCACGTCCGGTGCTCAGACGTGTCGCCCACTATGTCCTCGGAGCAGCCTGAGCGACCACAGAGTCCACCGACCATCTCGCGACCACTGGCCACCTACCATCGGGAGCGAGTTCGAGGAACAGACAACCGGGGGGAGAGGCGATGACGCCGACTGGTGACCACACAGAGGCTGTTGAGGCGCTGCTTCACGAGGAGCGCTCCTTCGCACCGTCCGAGGCGTTCGCCGCCCACGCGAACGCCACCGCCGACGTCTACAAAGCGGCGGCCGCCGACCCGGAGGCGTGGTGGGCGCTCCAGGCACGGACCTTGGAGTGGGCGACACCCTTCGAGGAGGTGCTGGCGTGGGACTCGCCGCACGCCACCTGGTTCGCCGATGGCACCTTGAATGCCAGCGTCAACTGCGTCGACCGCCACGTGGCGGCGGGGCGCGGCGGCAAGGTCGCCTTCCACTGGGTGGGTGAACCTGAGGGCGACACGGCCACGATCACCTACGCCGACCTGCTCGAGCGCGTGTCCCGGGCGGCCAACGCGCTTGAGGAGCTCGGGGTCAAGCCGCTCGATCGAGTCGCCATCTACATGCCGATGATCCCCGAGGCAGTGGTGGCGATGCTGGCATGTGCTCGCTTGGGCGCGCCCCACTCGGTCATCTTCGGCGGCTTCTCCGCCGATGCGCTCGTCGACCGCATCACCGATGCTGACTGCCGGTTTGTCATCACCGCCGACGGGGGCTATCGGCGAGGCAGCGCAGCGGCGCTCAAGGCACAGGTCGACGAGGCCATGGCGAGCTGTCCTGGCGTCGAGCGCGTGCTCGTGGTGCAGCGCACCGGCCAGGAGGTGGCGTGGGACGACGCGAGAGACGTGTGGTGGCACGACATCGTCGATCGCCAGGCCCCGGTCCACGAGCCCGCCGCGTTCCCCGCTGAGCACCCGCTCTATGTGATGTACACCTCTGGGACGACAGCCAAGCCCAAGGGCATCTTCCACACGACTGGTGGGTACCTCACCCACACCTCAACGACCCATCGACTGGTCTTCGACATCAAGCCGGAGACCGACGTCTGTTGGACCTCGGCCGACATCGGCTGGGTGACCGGCCACAGCTATATCGTCTACGGGCCATTGACCAATGGCGTGACCCAGGTGATGTACGAGGGCACCCCTGATGCTGGAGGGAAGGACCGCTGGTGGCGGATCGTCGAGGAGTACGGCGTGACCATCCTCTACACCGCACCGACCGCGATCAGGACCTTCATGAAGTGGGGCGACGAGTTCCCCGCCAGTCACGACCTGTCATCGCTCCGACTGCTCGGATCGGTGGGGGAGCCCATCAACCCTGAGGCATGGATGTGGTACCGAAAGCACATCGGCGGTGGACGCTGCCCGATCGTCGACACCTGGTGGCAGACCGAGACCGGCGGGATCATGATCTCGCCGTTGCCGGGCGTGACCGCCACCAAGCCGGGTGCGGCCATGGTCCCGTTTCCGGGCATCAGCGCAGAGGTGGTGGACAACGACGGGGACCCGGTGCCCGATGGCCATGGGGGACTGCTGGTGATAACCCGACCCTGGCCGGGCATGCTGCGGGGCATCTGGGGCGACGAGGAGCGCTATCGGGACACCTACTGGTCTCGCTTTGATGGCCGGTACTACTTCGCCGGTGATGGAGCGAAGCGGGACGAGGACGGTGACCTGTGGCTGCTCGGGCGCGTCGATGATGTGATGAACATCTCGGGCCACCGCCTCTCGACCGCAGAGGTCGAGCATGCACTCGTCGGCCACCCGGCGGTCGCTGAGGCTGCCGTGGTGGGTGCCTCCGATGACACCACCGGGCAAGCGATCGTGGCGTTCGTCACCTTGAAGGTGGCCGATGAAGTCGCCGACGGGGACGATGCCGAGATCGTGGCGTCGATTAGAGCGCACGTCGCCGAGGTCATCAGCCCGATCGCCAAGCCCCGACAGATCATCTTGACGCCGGATCTGCCCAAGACGCGCTCTGGCAAGATCATGCGACGGCTGCTGCGCGATGTGGCTGAGCACCGGGACCTCGGTGATGTCACGACCCTGACTGATCCCACGGTGGTCAACATGATCGACGGTCTGATGGCCGCGCACGCCAGCGACGATGACTGAGGGCAGTCGCCCGCCGCACATCAGGACTGCAACCGGTCAGGACGCGTCGTCCGTCGTCGCTATCTTGGCGGCAGGAACCCTCACGCCGGGGAGGGAGGACCTCGCAGCGACCGAGCGCTATGCAGAAGCGATCGAGGACATCGTCGCCGGCCCGTCCACCGTCCTCGTCGCTGAACTCAACCACGTGGTGGTCGGCGTCTGTCAGCTCATCGTGTTCCGCCACCTCCAGGGGCAGGGCGGATGGTGCGCTGAGATCGAGTCGCTCCACGTCCTCGAGGGGTACCGTTCGGGTGGCATCGGCGGTGCGCTGCTCGAAGAGGCTGCTCGAAGAGCGGCGGCGCAAGGCTGCTATCGCCTCCAGCTGACATCGAACCTGCAGCGGACTGACGCGCACCGCTTCTATGAGCGGCACGGCTTCGAGCCGAGCCACCGCGGCTTCAAACGTCTCCTCTAGTTGTCAGAGTCGCTCAGGTCGACCTCTTCGAGGGCGCCGGTGTCGACGTCGAAGACGAAGCCGCGAATCTCGACCTGGCGCAAGGTCGGCTCCTCATTGAGGCGCGCCGCTGTCTGGCGCACATTGGCTGCCGGGTCCCGGAACGAGCCGAAGGCCATGGTGGTCTCGAGGCCGGTGTCGTGTGCGAGCGATTGGCGCAGATCCTCCTCGTCGAGCCCCTCGAGTCCGCAGCGGGTGTGGTGGATCAGCATGATCCGCTGGGTCCCGAGCTTGCGCTGGGAGAGCACGAGCGAACGGACGACGTCGTCGGTGGCGATGCCGCCCGCATTGCGGATGATGTGCGCTTGGCCGAGATCGAGGCCCAGCGCTCCGAAGAGATCCAGCCTCGAGTCCATGCAGGTCACGATGGCCAGGTGCTGCATGGGCTCGGTCGGCAGCTGGCGGACCCCGTGGCGACGCACATAGTCGGCGTTGTGGTCGATCGCGCTGGTGATCGGGTCCATCATCCCTCCTCGTGCCCTGCGACACCCTAGCGACCAGCGTGGTGTGCATCTAGCCTCGGCGCTGTGGAGCTTCGTGGCGCGATCGACCCAGCAGCACCGCTGCTCGTCGTCGCCGTGCACGAGGAGGCTGAACACCTCGCCACGGAGCTGCCGGTGCTCGTGATCGGTGTCGGGAAGGTCGCTGCCACCTCGACGCTGCTCGAGGTGCTCGTCCCACTCGAGCACGAGCGCCGACCGAGCGCACTCATCAACGTCGGTACGGCGGGAGCGTTGCGCAGTGGCCTCGAGGGGACCCACCTGATCGGGACGGTCCTCCAGCACGACGTGGACTCGGCGGCCATCGAGGCGCTGGTCGGCGAGGACCCGGCGCCATTGCTCGTTCTCGGGGAGGGACTGACGCTGGCGACCGGGGATCAGTTCGTAGCGGACCGGGCCACACGAGACCGGCTTGGCCAGCGAGCTGATCTCGTCGACATGGAGGGCTACGCAGTGGCCCACGTCGGGTACCGACTGTCGCTCCCGGTCACCTTGCTCAAGCACGTGAGCGACGAGGCGGATGAGGGGGCGGTGCGCTCCTGGATCGACTCGGTCGCCGCCTGCTCAGAGGAGCTCAGCCGTCGCCTCGCCGAGGGGCTCCCTCAACCCACACGTCCAACCACCGCCCAAGGAGCGTGACCACGATGGACTTCCACGAGATCCAAGCCGACTTGAAGCAGCCGGCGGTCGAACTGCGACGAGAGATCCCTGAGGTGCTCTCGGCCTTCAATGAGTTGAGCCGCGCCGCGATGGCGCCGGGCGCCATCGATGCCAAGACCAAGGAGCTCGTCGCACTTGCGATCGCGATCACACGTGAATGCGACGGCTGCGTAGCGGCCCACGCCCGTGGTGCCGCTCGAAAAGGAGCGACGCGCACCGAGGTGGCTGAGATCGCCGGGGTGGCGATCATGATGAATGGCGGTCCGGGCACGGTCTGGGGTCCTCGAGCCCTCGCGGCCTTCGATCAGTTCGACGGTGGCTCGGCCTCTTCGTGAGCCTTGGCCAGCTCGGCCTTGACTTCATCTGAGGGCTCGGTCAGGCCACGTGGCCACGCTGAGGTCGCCAGCACGACGTTGAGCTCGCTCGAGAGCAGGAACAGCTGCGCGCCGAGGTTGAGCCAGAAGATCAGCCCCAGCACGATGGCGAAGAAGCCGTAGATCTCAGAGGTCCGGTGGAGCTGGTGGCTGATCAGGTAGCCACCGACCTGCTGGAGGATCGACCATCCGAGGCCGCCGACGATGGTGCCAGGGACGAGTGCTCGCCAGCTGGTGCCCGGTGGCGCCAGGATCTTGAGCGCCAGGAAGTAGGAGCCGATGTTGACGACGACCTGTGCGATGAAGATCGCCAGCGGCAAGATGGTCGAGAACTGGCGCAGGTAGCCGCTCGACGAGAGCGCCGCAGCGGCCGTGGTCAAGACGACCGAGGCCGCTACCACGCCCAAGAGCAGCAGGCCTCGTGCAGTGCGCTTGAGCACGTCGGGCTCTTCGAAGCGGGGGCGACGCCACATTCGGTGTGACGCCGTCTGGAGGGCGGAGGTGACGCCGAGGGCGCCCCAGAGGAGGAAGAGGGCGGAGACGACGGTGGCGAGCGTGTTGCCGCGGCTCAAGGCGTGGACGTTGGCGGAGAGGCGTGTCCCGATCACGGGGAACTGCTCCAGGGCCGAGTTGATGAGGCTCTTGGTCGCCTTCGAGTCCGGGCCGAGTAGCCGGCTGGCGACTGTGCTGAAGAGCAGCAGGAGCGGGAAGACCGACAACAAGCCGTAGAACGTGATCAGGGCGGCGTACATGCCACCTCGGTCGTCGCCGTAGCGCTTGATGACCCCGACGCTGATCGCACTCACACGGAAGCGTCGCTGGAGCCGATCGATGACGTCGACGAGCCGCTGCCACTGCGTCGCCACCGAGGCCATCAGCTGGCGGACGGTGAGCGGGCCATGGCGACACGATAGTGAAGCCACATCGAACCATGGCCCAGCCGCGACGAAGTTGTCGTCGGCACGGCAGACTGTGAGGGCGCCGACGAGCAGGAGAGAGACCCCAGGTGAGCGAGACACACAACGCCGAGGAGCTGAGCGACGAGCAGCGAGCGGAGCGGCTCAGCGCCCTCCAGGGGCTGCTTGAGCTGATGAGGCCCGCTGTCCAGGCTGACGGTGGCGACCTCGTGCTGGTCTCGGCTGACGTGGCCACTGGGGTGGTGGAGGTGCAGCTCCAGGGTGCCTGCTCAAGCTGTGCGGTCTCGTCGAGCACGCTCCAAGGCGGCGTCGAGAGGATCTTGAAGGGTCGACTCGATTGGGTGACCGAGGTCATCGGCGGCGTCGATGAGTCTGATCTCGAACATGCGCCGGTTGGCACCGGGGGATGGGTCCCTCGGGCTGATCTCTAGGTGCGCGTCACATTAGTTTGCACAACTAACTAATATGGGTGCATGGCAGATGCACCCTCCCAACCAGCGACGAACGATGTGGAGCTCGCGGAGCAACTCCGCGGTGCGGTCAACCGCCTGAACCGCCTTCTCCGTCAGGAGTCGCTCGGTGGCATCTCGCCAGCGCAGGCATCGATGCTCGGCATGGCCGATCGTCTCGAGACACCGACCCTGGGTGAGTTGGCGAAGGCGGAGCAGATCCAACCACCGACCATGACCCGCCTTGTGGCCCAGATGGAGTCGGCTGGACTGATCGAGCGGATCGCAGACCCGAGCGATCGTCGGATCTGTCGGGTCAAGGTGACGGCCAAGGGCAGGCGCGAGCTCCAGCGCATCCGCACCCGCAAGACGGCGTTCTTGGTCGAGCGGATCGCATCGCTCGATGAAGCTGACCAGGCGTCGCTGGGTCGGCTCGTGGAGCTCCTCGAGATACTGGGGCAGACGACATGAGCGCGGTCGGCCGCGCCACGAGCAGGACCTTCAGCGCGCTCAAGGTCCGCAACTTCAAGCTCTACTTCTTTGGCCAGGGCGTCTCTGTCTCTGGCACCTGGATGCAGTCGGTCGCACAGGGCTGGCTCGTCCTTGATCTGACCGGCAGCGGGACGTTGCTCGGGATCACCGTGGCCCTCCAGTTTCTCCCCATGCTCCTTGTGGGTCCTTGGGGCGGCCTGGTTGTGGACCGATCGAACAAACGCACGGTCCTGTTCTTGACCCAGTCAGCAGGCGGCCTGCTCGCCTTGACGCTGGCGATCTTGACGTCGATTGGCGAGGCGAAGGTGGGCGTGGTGATGGCGATGGCCTTCGGGCTCGGGCTCGTCAACCTCTTCGACAACCCCGCCCGCCAGTCCTTCGTCCAGGAGATGGTCGGACGAGACCTGTTGCCGAACGCGGTGAGCTTGAACAGCGTCCTGATCAATGGCGGCCGGATCGTCGGCCCAGCAGTGGCGGGCCTCGTGATCGAGGCGGCGGGGTTGGCGGCTTGCTTCTACATCAATGCGGCCTCCTACCTGGCGGTGATCCTCGCACTTGGGCTCATGCGATCCTCAGAGCTTCGGCCGATCAAGACCGCCACCAGGAGAAAGGGGCAGGTGCTGGCCGGGCTCCGCTACGCCTTTGACGACGACAAGATCCGCGACGTCCTGGTCGTGGTTGGCGTGGTCGGGGTCTTCGCCTTCAACTTCACGACCGTCCTGCCGCTCCTGGTCAAGTTCTCCTTCCATCTCTCTGCCGGTTCGTATGGCATCTTGATGGCTTCGATGGGGATCGGTGCGGTCCTTGGTGGCCTCACGGTGGCCCATCGCTCCCGACCGTCGTTCCCCTTGCTCACCGGCCTGTGCACCGCCTTCGCGCTGGCCATGGTCGGCGTGGCGCTCTCACCGACGTTCCTCGTGGCAGTGGTGCTCGTGGCACCGATGGGTGCGGTCTCGATCGCATTCGTGTCGACCTCGAACGCGATGCTCCAGCTCTTGAGCCGCGAGGAGATGCGCGGCCGGGTCATGTCGCTCTTCGCCATCGGCTTCCTCGGCTCGACGCCGATCGGAGCTCCGCTGATGGGGATCATCGCCACCACCACGAGCCCGAGGGTCTCCTTGGCTGTGGGCGCGGTCGCCACCACCGGGGCAGCAGTGCTCTTGGCTTTCGCCAGCCGTCGACATGCCGGCGGTCAGCCGGTCGGAGTCGCGCTGAGCGGCGCCTGAGGCAGACCTTAGGCCTTCTGGACCTTGGGCTCCTTGGGGAGACCGAGCACTCGCTCGCCGATGATGTTGCGCTGGATCTCAGCGGTCCCACCCCAGATGGTCTCTGAGCGGGAGAAGAAGAACGAGGCCTGGAGGTCGGAGACCGGGTAGTCATCCCGGCCACGGCGGTTGCCAGGCAGGACGCTCTCAGCGTCGCCGTCACCGGTCAGGACCTGCCCCTCCATCCCGAGGATGTCGATGGCCAGGTTCATGGTGCGCTTATGGGTCTCTGACCAGAACATCTTGTTGCAGGCGCCGAGCTTGGCTGTCTCGTGGGTGCCGTTGAGCGCATCGGTGAGTGAGCGGTAGCCGTTGATCTGCATGATCTTGATGTCGGCCCACGACTTGATCAGGTCCTGGCGAACGAGGGCGTCCTTGTTCTTGCCGTTGTCCTGCGCGGCCTCGACGATCTTCTCCCACTCGCGCAGGAAGCGCCGAAATCCGGTGGTCGCCGACGAGCCCCGCTCGAAGCCGAGGGTGGTCATGGCGACCTTCCAACCGTTGTTGAGACCTCCGACCACGTTGTCGACCGGGCAGCGGACGTTCTCGAAGAACACCTCGTTGAACTCGGCCGAGCCGTCCACCTGCTGGATCGGCCGGACTTCGACGCCAGGCTGCTTCATCGGGACCAACAGGTAGCTGATCCCAGCGTGCGGCGGCGCATCGGGGTCGGTGCGGGCGAGCAGGAAGATGTAGTCGGCGTACTGGGCCTGAGTGGTCCAGACCTTCTGGCCGCTGATGACCCACTCATCACCGTCGAGCACAGCGCGGGTGGCAAGCGACGCCAGGTCGGAACCGGAGTTGGGCTCCGAGAAACCCTGACACCAGGCGATCTCGCCCTTCAAGATGCCGGGGATGAAGAACTGCTTCTGCTCTTCTGTGCCCCACTGCAGGATGGTCGGGCCGACCAGGGTGTCGCCGAAGAAGTCGGCTCGCAACGGTGCCTGGGCCCGAGCGAACTCCTCGTTCAAGACCACCTGCTGGAGCAGGGTGAGGCCCTTGCCGCCGTACTCGGTCGGCCAGCTGGCGCAGATCCACCCACCGCCATAGAGCTTGGTCGTCCACTCCTCGTTGAACGCCTTGCGCTCCTCGTCGGTCATCGAGAAGCCCTCGTCGAACCAGCTGCTCGGCAGGTTGTCCACCAGCCACTGGCGGATCTCGAGACGGAACTCCTCTGCTTCGGCTGGGTAGGTCAGGTCCATGTGCCGAATGGTAGCCAACTCGCCTCGAATCGGCCCATTCGGGCCTGTCGTTTGTGTGAACTCCCCATTCGGGGGGAGAATGGACAACCGCACGACCCCGCAGAGGAGCCCTCCGTGCCCAAGACCCCCCTCCAGCTCTACCGTGAGACCAAGGCATCGTGGGAGAGGTCGCGCTCGGTAGTCATTCCGGATCGCATCGCTCCGAAGCCGGCGGCGCCGGGAGGGCGACGGGTGGCCTTCTTGATCTACCGCGGCAACCCTCGATGCGGCGGCCAGGGGGTCTACACACGGCACCTGACCCGTGAGCTCGTCGAAATGGGTCACTCGGTCGAGGTGTTCGCCGGCCCACCGTGGCCAGAGCTCGATGAGGGCGTCGGCTTCACCCCGGTGCCCGGGATGGATCTCTATCGCGATCCCGATCCCTTCAGGATCCCGCACCCGAGCGAGTTCCACGACCTGACCGACCTCTCTGAGTTCGGCATCATGCTCACGGCTGGCTTCGGTGAGCCGATGGCCTACTCCAAGCGGATCCGGACCATCTTGAACGCCCGCCGTGACGAGTTCGACATCATCCACGACAACCAGTGTCTCGGCACCGGGATCCTCGAGCTGGCCAATGAGGGATGGCCGATGCTCGAGACCCTCCACCACCCGATCACCGTCGACCGCACCATCGCCCTTGACCACGTTGACAACGCCTATCGGCGCTTCACCACCAAGCGCTGGTTCGGCTTCCTCGGCATGCAGGTCAAGGTTGCCCAGGAGCTCCCCGCGATTCTGACGGTCTCGAACAACTCGAAGCAGGACATCAACGCACAGATGGGTGTCCCGCTCGAGAGGATGACCGTGGTGCCCGTCGGCGTCGACCCGACCGTGTTCCGCCCCTACGAGGGCGCCACGCCGGTCAAGGGACGCATCATGGTCACCTCCTCGTCGGACGTGCCGATGAAGGGCTTGGTCCCACTGCTCGAAGCGGTGGCCAAGCTGCGCACCGAGCGCGACATCGAGCTGGTGGTCATCGGCAATCCTCGCCCCGGGGGTCGTGTGGCGTCCGCACTCGAGCGACTCAACCTTGCTGACATCGTCACCACGGTCTCTGGTGTTTCTGACGAGGAGCTCGCCCGCCTCTACGGCGAGGCCGAGGTCGCGGTGGTCCCGTCGCTCTATGAGGGCTTCTCCCTGCCGGCGATCGAGGCGATGAGCTGCGGGGTCCCCATCGTGGCCACCACCGGTGGTGCGTTGCCAGAAGTGGTCGGCACCGATGGCGAGACGGGCCTGCTCGTCACGCCGAACGACCCCGAGGCCCTCGTGGCGGCAATCCGGCGCCTCTTGGATGATCCCGAGCTTCGCTCCCGTCTGGGTGCAGCGGGACGTGAGCGGGTCATCAACCGATTCACCTGGCAGGTCACCGCTCGCGGGACCGCTGCCTGCTACGACGCAATCCTCGAGGGACAGCCCCTCCCGACCTCAGTGGAGTTCGACTGATGCTCACCGCCAATTACGACACCATGGGCGTCCAGCCCGGCGATCTGGTCCTTGACCTGGGCTGCGGCTTCGGACGCCATGCCTATGAGTTCGCCCGCCGGGGAGCGTCGATCGTGGCGCTCGACGCTGGCGCCGATGAGGTGGCTCAGGTGCGTGCCACCTTCGGCGCCATGGACGAGGCCGGTGAGATCAACACTGAGACCACCCGCATCGGGACGATCCAGGGCGACGCGCTCAACCTCCCGTTCGCAGACGGCACCTTCGATCGGGTCATCTGCTCTGAGGTGCTCGAGCACATCCCCGACGATGAGGGCGCCATGGCGGAGCTCTCCCGCGTGCTCTCACCGGGCGGGACCATGGCCATCACGGTGCCTCGTTTCGGCCCTGAGCTCGTCAACTGGGCGCTCTCTGAGCAGTACTACGACGTCCCTGGCGGGCACGTGCGCATGTACCGTCGCTCGACCCTGTTCGACCGCCTGCGTGCGGCCGGTCTCGAGCCCTACACGTCGCACCACGCCCACGGCCTCCACAGCCCCTACTGGTGGCTCAAGTGCGCGGTCGGCCCGAACAACGACACCCACCCCGCCGTCAAGGCGTACCACCGCCTCCTCGTCTGGGACATCGTCAAGGGACCTCGCACGACCAAGGTGGCTGAGAAGCTCCTCGCCCCCATCATGGGCAAGAGCCTCGTCGTCTACTTGCGCAAGGCGCCCGCGGCGGTCGGCGCCAGGGCGGCTGCGTGACCGCCACGAGCGTGGGAACCCTGCCCGAGGTGCCTGGCATCCTCACGGCCGAGGAGGTGGCGCTAACTGCGGCGTCGCTCCAGTCCCTCCAGCGGCCCAACGGGATGATCCCGTGGAACCCAGGTGGGCACTGCGACCCGTGGAACCATGTCGAATCAGCGATGGCGCTGGCGGTCTGCGGGCACATCGCTGAGGCAGAGGCGGCGTACGACTGGCTTGCAGGGGTGCAGCTCGGTGACGGTGCCTGGTTCAACTACTACCTGGAGGATTCGATCGAGGATCCCCGGCTCGACACGAACGTGTGCGCCTACATCGCCGCCGGTCTGTGGCACCACGCCCTCGTGACCGGCGACGACGCGATCCTGCGCCGCCACCTGCCCATGATGGAGGCGGCTATCGAGTTCGTGCTGCGCCAGCAGCTCCCTGACGGCTCCATCCGCTGGTCGCTCGACGCCGCAGGTCGACCCGAGAGCTACGCCCTATTGACGGGGTCCGCGTCGATCTACCACTCGCTGCGCTGCGCGGTGGCGATCTGTGAGCGGCTCGGGGAGACGAGGCCCGCCTGGGAGCTGGCGGCGGGGAGACTCGGCCACGCCATCGCCTACCACCCTGGAGCATTCGCACCGAAGAACGAGTTCGCCATGGACTGGTACTACCCGATGCTCTCGGGCGCCCTCGAGGGGGATGCCGCTCGGCGCCGGATCGAGGAGCACTGGGACGAGTTCGTGATGCACGGCCTCGGGGTGCGCTGCGTGTCCACCTCAGACTGGGTGACGGCTGCCGAGACCGCTGAGTGCGTCATGACGCTCGATGCGCTCGGCATGGAGGCCGAGGCACTCGAGCTCTTCGAGGTAGCGCAGGGACACCGTCGACCTGACGGCTCCTACTGGACCGGCTTGGCCTACCCCGACGTCGTCACCTACCCCGACAAAGAGACGACCTCGTACACAGCCGCCGCCATCATCCTGGCTGCCGATGCGCTCAGCTCGACGTCGCCGGCGGCGGGGATGTTTCGAGGCGAGACGCTCGAGGGCACCATCGATCTCGCTGGGCCACGGTGCGACCAGCGGCACACCGGTCCCTGCACAGCGCGCTGATCGCAGCGCTCGCGCCTAGTTCGCGGTCCTCTCGAGGACCCGCAAGCTCCCCGTAGCGCTCAGCTCGGTGAACGCGCCTGAGCTGGTGGCCTCGAGGTAGAGCTCGTAGGGGGGGCGACCGCCGTCGGCAGGATCCTCGAAGACATCGTGGATCGCCAGGATCCCGCCGGCGACGATCTTCGGCGTCCAGTTCCGGTAATCGGCCCAGGCCGGCTCCTCGCCGTGGCCTCCGTCGATGAAGAGGAAGCTCAGCGGGGTGTCGAAGTGGGCGGCGACCACTGGCGAGTCACCGACGAGGCCGATGACCACGTGCTCGAGCTCGGCCAGCGCCAGCGAACGCTGCCAGTGAGGCAGGGTGTTGAGCCGACCATCGAGCGGATCGATGAGGTCAGGCTCGTGATGCTCCCAACCAGCCTGGTTCTCCTCGGAGCCATGGTGGTGGTCCAGGCTGTAGAGGACCGAGCCGGTGGCTTCAGCGGCTGCGCCGATGTACACCGCAGACTTCCCGCACCAGGCGCCGATCTCGAGCATCGTGCCGCCGGGGTGCCGGCGGCCCGCTTCGAGTCCCGCATCCACCAGGGCCCGACCCTCGTCATCTGGCATGAAGCCACGAAGCGTGGCGGCGAGCTGGATCAGCGAATCGATGCGGTCAGCGGTCATCGTGTCGAAGCGTCCCACGCTCGATGGTCAGGCGCAAAGTGGCTCACGAGATGAAGATCCTGACGATCGAGACGATCCCGAAGATGAGCAGCAGCACGCCGCCGAGCTGTCGGATGCGGGCAAGCGGCAGGACCCGCAGCAGCAGCTGGCCCCCGAAGGCTCCGATCGCAGCGACCGAGATGAGCGCCAGCGACGAGCCGATGAAGACGCTCAGGGGCTCCTTGGTCCTCGCCACGAAGGTGGCTGCGAGGAGCTGGGTCAGGTCGCCGAACTCGGCCACCATGATCACGCCGAAGGCGCCGACAGCGGTGGCGAGGGCGGTCTTGCCGGGACGCTCGCCGGCGGCCTCCTCCTCGCCCTCCTTGATCTCCTCCTTCTCAGGGACGAAGAGCAAGTAGATCGCACCGCCCATGAACATGATCGTGACCACGATCGTGACCACCACCGTTATCGTGAATATCGCGGCGACTGATCTTGTTTGTTTATAATTTAATTGAGGTGTGAATAAAGACCCCGTAATTTGCGGGGCTCTTTTTTTTTCAATCGACATTGGTACAGG
>CAITOG010000379.1 GCA_903893955.1 uncultured Actinomycetes bacterium | reverse complement strand
TGACCTCGAGCGACGGGATGTGCTGGAACACCTCATAGGACACGACGTGGTCGATCGAGTGATCCGCCACCCCGGCGAGGGTGGCACCGTCGCCGACGAGCCAGGTTGCCTCCGCGGGACACTTCTCCTGCCCCAGCTTGATCATGGTGGGCGAGATGTCGATCCCCCACACCTCTTCGAACCGCTCCGAGTAGCCCTCGAAGAGTCGACCAACTCCACAGCCGATCTCAAGCACACGCTTGCCCTCGGGATTGACGTCGAGCGCGAGCAACACAGGGTCAACGACCGTCTCAACGATCTTGGGGCCTTCTCGGTAGAACTCTGACTCGTCCCATTCGACCCGGTCAGAGGCGATCGAGTGCATGGCGTTCTCCTGGGCTCGCACTTCCCAGTCGCTCTTCATCCCCGACGTCATCTGTCCACGTGTGGCATCTGGTCCCGACACAATTCGCCTCCCCGCAGCAATCTCGCCTCTGGACCCTACTGCACCCCTCTGGCCCAGATTCTGCAGGATCACGCTCGAACGATCAGCTCGTCGCCTTTGCCGGGCGCCGGCCGCGCTGGAACCAGTCAAAGTGCCTCTTGAGACGAAGCGCCGGCTTCTCGACGATGAAATACGACACTGTGGCTGCGATGATCGTGAGTCCGACGACGAGAACCAGGTAGAGAGGGAATCGGTGTCCGAAGAGCCGGAAGTTGCTCCAGTGCAGGATCTCTTCACACCAGGCCACGTGCCAGAGGTACAGCCCATAGGAGATGACGCCAAGCGCCGCCATAGGCCAGCACTGGAGGAATCTCCTCACCAGCCCCTGACGGGACGGCCCAAAGATCGCAGGCAGCAGTAAGAACAGCGCGAAGGCTCCTTCGAGGCCCTCAAGCTCTGCCAATGCTGTTGTCAATGGCGGGAGTGAGATCTTCGGGCTGAACCCGAGATGACACATGACGAAGTAGGTAATAGCGGCGAGCGTCCACGAGGCCCACGGAAAGAGCCGATGAGAGAAAAACAGTGGCTCGGAATCCGTGTGATGGAACCACGCAGAGGTAATGGCGAGCAGCATCCCGAAACCAAAGAGCTCCAGGTAGGCGGGCAACCAGATCGTGGCGAGACCTTGGTATTGCGGGGCGATGCCGAGGTGCCGAGTGTCGGCAAGGAGCTGCCAAGTCAGGCTGAGTGCGATCAACACGCCAGCGCCGACTGCCTCGACGACCACAGGAGGACGAGCACTCTTCCGGGCCAGCGCGCCGACCGCCCAGGCATAAAGCGGCAAAAACAAGTAGAAGGACATCTCGACGCAGAGCGTCCACGACACGATCAGCCCACTGAAGATCTGAGTCGGAAAGTAGATCTGCAAGAAGAGATAGTGGGTCAGGACCGCCGCCCAACCGCCTGTCCAACTCGTCCCCGAATTGTGGAGGACCTGCGTCGAGATGAACAGGACCACCCAATAGGCGGGCACGATCCGGAGGATACGTCGTATCCAGAACGACCCGGAGGTCGGCGAGCTCGCGGAGGAGAGCCGAGCGACCACAAATGGTCGATACAGCAAGAAGCCGGAGATCAGGAAGAAGACGCCGATGCCGGCACTCAGTCGGGCTGTGTAGGCGCCGATTCCCCCAGCATGGTGGGCGGTGAAGCCTGAGATCACCGCTGCGTGGAACACCACCACCATCAGCGCTGCAATTGCCCGAAGCCCATCAAACGACTCGAAACGGGGCGGGCGCGGTGGAGTAGGTGCCTCAGGCTGGGTTGTGATCGGCGGACCGGCCTCGTCAGCGCCAGGGTGATGCGTCTCTCTCACCTGGTGGGCCTCAGGCCTCTGAAGGGTGGACGCCCATCGAGTCGCCGGGTCACAGGTTCGTGAACCATGCCGAACCGTCCACGATCTCCACTGTGTCGACTTCATGGGGTACCGATCCCTTGACCACCCTCGAAAGGAAAGCCCAGGTCAGGGGCCGTGAAGACCGCCGCGAAACGCAACCCCTCTGCAGCCGCCATCGACTCGACGGTTCCACCTCGATCCACCAACGCGGTGAGCAGCACCACCTCGGCACCAAACTCCTCGATTGCGTGCGCTGCCTCAAGCAGCGACGTGCCCCGCGAGACGGTGTCCTCGGTCACAACCACCTTGTCGCCCGGTTCGAGAGCGCCAGCGATCCGACCCTTGCCACCGTGATCCTTCTCCTCCTTGCGGACCGAGAACGCCTTGAGCTGGCGCCCCTTGGTCGCACCGACTGCAGCCGTCACGAAGGCAACTGGATCAGCTCCCATGGTCAGGCCGCCGATGGCGGTGGCCTCGTCGGGGACGAGATCCAAGATGGCGCGGGCGACCAAGATCATGGCGTCAGGCCGGCACACCGTCTGCTTCGAGTCGATGAACCATGAGGAGCGCTTGCCTGACTTCAAGATGAAGTCCCCTCGCTTGACCGAGTGCTCAAGGAGGTGCGCTCGCAGCTCGTCGTTGACCTCTCGGCCCTCGTTCACCGGACCACCACCCCTCTCTCGCCTTCCTCGACGTGACCGATTTGCTGTGCCGTGACCCCATGGGCCTCGAGTGCTGCCATAACGACCTGCGCGCTTGTGGGGGCGACGGCCAGCACCATGCCGATGCCGAGGTTAAAAACCCGAGCCATCTCATCGGGCTCGACAGGGCCGAGCCGCTCGATGACCCCGAAGATGGACGGCACCTCGACGTCGGAGAGGTCAACCACCGCCCGAGCCGTTGCGGGGAGCGCCCGGAAGAGGTTTCCCGCCAGACCACCTCCCGTGATGTGCGCCGCAGCGTGGAGCCCACCAGCGCTCGCTGATTTCGCCTCCAGGACTCCAGGTGCGTAGATCACCGATGGGCGAAGCAGCTCATCGGCGAGCGTCGTCTCGTCATCGATCTGTTCGCCGAGGTCCAGTCCGGCGCGCTCGAGCAGGACATGGCGCGCCAAGGTGTAGCCATTCGAGCGCAAGCCAGGTGAGTGCAGGCCGATCAACACGTCGCCGGGCTCGACTCGATCTGGCCCAAGCTCGGTGCCCTTCGAGACGACGCCGACAGCGAAGCCGGCGACGTCGAAGTCGCCTGCGTGCATGAGACCGCCGTGCTCGGCGATCTCCCCGCCGAGCAGCGCACAACCCGCCTGACGGCATCCATCTGCGACGCCAGTGACGATCGCCTCGATGTGAGAAGGGTCAACCGACTCGACCGCCACGTAGTCGAGCATGAACAGGGGCGTGGCGCCAACACAAACCAGGTCATCGACGCACATGGCGACGAGGTCGATCCCGATCGAGTCGTAGCGACCCGTCAGCTTGGCGATCTCGATCTTCGTCCCCACCCCGTCGGTCGCGGCCACCAGCACCGGGTTCGAGAACCGCGCCAGATCGAGCTCGAAGAGTCCTCCGAAGCCGCCGATCCCACCAAGGACACCGGGGATCGTCGTGCTCGCCACCGCGGCCTTGATCCGATCGACCGCCTCATCTCCGGCGGTGATGTCGACACCGGCGGCTGCGGAGGTCACTGGCGAAGGCGCGGATTCCATCTCAGACACCAGGCAGCGCAGGCTGCGGTTCAGGCAGGTCGTCAGCTCGAGGACCGGCCTCCAAGGTCACCGTCTGCGTCGATGGAACTGAAGTCGGGTAGTCGCCAGTGAGGCATGCGTCGCAGAAGCCGTCCGCGAGGCCGATCGCTTCCCGGAGGCTGTCGATGGTGATGTAGGCGAGTGAGTCGCAGCCGAGATAGTCGACGATCTCGTCGATGCTGTGAGTGGCAGCGAGCAGATCTTGGCGGACAGGCGTGTCGATCCCATAGAAGCAGGGCCACTTGAACGGCGGCGAGGAGATGCGCAGGTGTACCTCGGTCGCGCCTGAGTCCTTGAGCATCTTGACCAGCGCCCGGGTGGTCGTGCCACGCACGATGGAATCGTCGACGACGACGAGTCGCTTGCCTTCGATGTTCTCCCGCAGTGGGTTGAGCTTGCGGCGAACCGCCTTGGCCCGTGCGTCGGGGTCGGGATCGATAAAGGTCCGGCCGATGTAACGGTTCTTGACCAAACCCTGACCGAACGGAATCCCTGAGGCCACTGAGAAGCCTTCAGCGGCCGGCACTCCGGAGTCGGGGACGCCCATCACCATGTCGGCCTCGACCCATGACTCGGCGGCGAGCAGCTCACCCATGCGGCGTCGAGTGCCGTGGACCTCACGACCGCGGAGGCGAGTATCTGGTCGAGCGAAGTACACGAACTCGAAGATGCAGAGGTTCTCGGCCGCCTCACTATTCGTTGCGTAGAACTCGCTGGACACCCCGTCCTTGTCGATGATCACCATCTCCCCGGGCAGGATCTCGCGCACGAAGGTCGCACCGATGACATCGAGTGCCGGCGACTCCGAAGCGAGCACCCAGCCTTCTGGCGCATCGGCAGAGCCCAGCCGACCGAGACAGAGTGGCCGGAAGCCGTGCGGGTCTCGCACGCCGAAGGCGCGCTCGGCATCAAGCAGTGTGAGTGAGAACGCTCCCTCGACCATCGGCAGCGCCACCCTGAGTGCTGCTGCAAGCCCGTCATTTGCGCCAGACGCTTCGGCGAAGCTCTGGGCGATGAGCTCAGCAAGGATGTCCGAGTCGGAGACCGCGAGGCCCGGAAGAACCCCAAGTCGGTCACCGAGCGATGCTGCATTGGTCAGGTTCCCGTTGTGGGCCAGGGCGAAGCCGTTGAGGCCGATGGAGCGGAACACCGGTTGTGCACCGGCCCAGTCCTGGGCGCCTGCAGTCGAATACCGAGTGTGCCCGATGGCGTACTCCCCGTTCAATCCGTGGAGGGTTCGATCGTCAAACACGCTGGCGACGAGGCCGGTGTCCTTGACCACAGTGATCGATGTGCCGTCCGACACCGCCATGCCAGCCGATTCCTGG
>CAITOG010000378.1 GCA_903893955.1 uncultured Actinomycetes bacterium | reverse complement strand
TTGCAGCAGACCACGAACGTGAGGTTGTCGAGGTGCTCTCGAGCGGCCAGTCGCAATCCAGCGATCGCCTCGGGCTCGTCCATCTCCCCATCTCCCACGAAGCACCACACACGAGCCGGCGGGCCGTCGACGAGGCCTCGGTCCACCAGGTAGCGATTGTGGCGAGCCTGATAGACCGCGGCGAGCGGGCCAAGACCCATCGAGACTGTCGGAAACTGCCAGAACGCTGGCATGAGCCGAGGATGCGGGTACGACGACAGGCCGGGTCGATCGGTCCCGACTCGGCCCACCTCTGCTCGGAAGTGATCGAGGTCATCCTCGTCCAATCGGCCTTCGAGGAACGCTCGAGCGTAGATGCCTGGACTTGCATGCCCCTGGAAGAAGACCTGGTCGGCGGGCCCATCTGTTGCGGGGCCCCTGAAGAAGTGGTTGAAACCAACCTCATAGAGCGATGCCGAGGATGCATAGGTGGCCAAGTGCCCGCCGACACCTGGGGTGCGGGCATTGGCGCGAATCACCATCGCCACCGCGTTCCACCTGACCAACGCGCGAATCCGGTGTTCGATCACCCGATCGCCCGGATACGCCGGTTCATCTTCGGGCGGGATCGAGTTGAGATACGGAGTGGAGATCGTGACCGGAATCCCGACGCCGCGCTCACGGCTCCGCTCGAGCAAGCGGAGAAGTATGAGTCGTGCTCGGTTGGGTCCGTACGTGTCGATCGTCTGATCGAGCGCATCAATCCAGCCGTCGGTCGCCGCCGGATCATTGTCCACGAGCTGGTGGACGACCCCGTCGACGACGAGCTCAGCGACCTCAGCGACGCTCTCGGCGAGCGGCTCCGAATCCGACTGCTCATGTGGCATCGTCACGCTCGCTCACTCCACCCTGCTTCGAGTCGCTCGGCGACGGCGACGAGGAATGCTGCCGCCCGAACACCATCGACGGCGCGGTGATCCCAACACATCGAAAGGTTGCCGATCGGCTTGATCCCGACGCCCTTGGCATTGTCGACCGTGACCACAACAGGGCGATCCACGACCTTGTCCACCGAGAGGACTGCGACCTGCGGAGGCGTGATGAGCGGCGTGGTCAGCACACTGCCCGCTGATCCGTTGTTGGAGATCGTGAAGGTTGCACCTGAGAGGTGGCCAGGCGTGAGCTTGCCGTTTCTGGCGATCTCAGCAAGCTCCGCGATGGCCTCGGCGATCTCGGCCACCTCGAGACTCTCCGCTTGACGAATCACCGGTGCCACCAGCCCATCGGGCGTGTCAACCGCGATCGCAATGTCGATTCGGTCATGGAGCCGAAGTCCACCAGGGACGACCGACGAATTGAGCTGAGGGTAGCGCTGCAGCGCCTCGGCGACGGCCTTGGTGACGAACGCCAACGGTGTTGGTCGACGTCTGTCAGTGGGCCACCGGTGGCGTGCGCTCGCGACCGCGGAGTAGTCCGCTTCCACCACGCTGAGCACGTGGGGGATGGTCGATGCGGACGTCGACATGACCTGCGCCGTCGCCGCCCTGATCCTGCTGAAGTGCTCGATGACACCACCCTCTTCTGCACCGTGCCGCACCGACGTCTCACCCGGCAGCGGCGGCAGTGGGGCTCCCGTCGAGCCGCTCGACCTCACCGGAGACCGAACCACAGGTCCTTCGGGAGGCGGGGGCACCCTCGACGCTGTCGTCGTCGAAGGATCCGCGATCGACGGGACGCCATCATCCAGCGCCTGCTCGATGATGCACACCTCGGCACCGACATCGATCGTCGATCCCTCGGCCACAAGGATCTCGACCATTGTCCCGGCCACAGGAGAGGGGATCTCCGAGTCGACCTTGTCGGTGGCGAATTCGAAGAGCGGTTCGCCAACGCGAACCTGTCCTCCGAGGTGGGAGAGCCATCGCAAGAGGGTTCCCTGATCGATCGCCTCACCGATCTCTGGCACTACGACTCGGTACTGCGCCACGCCAGTTCCCCTCGCTTGGGCCTCTCCCTCGAACCTAACCCGGTCTCCCTCGAAGGAGGCACCAGGGTGATATTCCGGTGTGGGAACCTCTAGCGATGGACGCTCGCGATCTCGAACTCGAACTTGGTCGACCAGCCGCCGGGGGC
>CAITOG010000377.1 GCA_903893955.1 uncultured Actinomycetes bacterium | reverse complement strand
TCTTCTGGTTCAACATCTCAGCGCTCTATCCGCATCTCACGCTTGGGATCCCCTTCGGGCCGTCGTTCTACTCGGTCAACGTCAACTCAGTCCTGACGCCGTTCGTGGCTGGCGCGCTCGCGCTCTCGCTCAACGAGGGCGCCTACATGTCAGAGATCGTCCGTGCAGGCATCATCTCGGTCGACGAGGGGCAGAGCGAGGCCGCCCACTCCCTCGGCATGACCAGAGGCGCATCTCTCAGGCTCATCGTGCTGCCCCAGGCCATGCGGCTCATCCTTCCGCCGACCGGGAACGAGACCATCTCGATGCTCAAGACCACCTCCCTGGTCAGTGCCATCGCGGTGACCGACCTGCTGCAGGTGGCACAGAACTTCGCCAACTCCAACTACCGGATCATCCAGATGCTCATCGTGGCGAGCATCTGGTACCTGGCGATGACCACCGTGCTGTCGATCGGCCAGTACTACCTCGAGCGTCACTATGCCCGTGGATCGGCTCGGTCGCTGCCCGACACACCGCTGCAGCGTCTGCGGCACAACATCGCGCACCTTCGGCCAAACGGCGTGCCGCCAGTGCCTGCACGAACCGATGCGCCAGCGTTCGTGGAGGGGGCGCCCCATGAGTGAGTCTGTGCCCATGGTCAAGGCCGAACAGGTCTACAAGGCCTTCGGGCCCCTCGAGGTACTTCGGGGGATCGACCTCGAGGTGGCCAGCGGTGATGTCCTCTGTCTCATCGGACCGTCGGGATCGGGCAAGAGCACGTTTCTGCGCCTGATCAACCACCTGGAGAAGCTCGACGCGGGTCGGCTCTCGGTGGACGGTGAGCTGGTCGGGTACCGAGAGCACAACGGGAAGCTCTACGAACTCAACGACAAGGAGATCTGCGCCAAGCGCGCGGAGATCGGGATGGTGTTCCAACGCTTCAACCTGTTCCCGCACTTGAATGTGCTCGACAACGTGACGATCGGCCCCGTCAAGGTCAAAGGCGTCGCCACGAAGGACGCCAAGGAGCGCGCCGCCGCTCTGCTCGAGCGCGTCGGGCTCAAGGACAAGGTTGCGGCATACCCGAGCCAGCTTTCAGGTGGACAGCAGCAGCGAGTGGCGATCGCCCGAGCGCTGGCGATGGACCCCAAGCTGATGCTCTTCGACGAGCCAACCTCGGCGCTCGACCCAGAGCTGGTCGGGGAGGTGCTCGAGGTCATGCAGGGCTTGGCCGAGGACGGCATGACCATGGTCGTCGTCACGCACGAGATGGGATTCGCGAGGGAGGCCGGGACCGCCGTTGCGTTCATGGACGGTGGCGAGGTGCTCGAGTACGGCGATCCTCGACAGGTCCTGGTCTCACCGAAGAACGAACGACTGCAGTCTTTCCTCTCAAAGGTCCTGTGATGGCGCACGCCAGCCGTTGGCCAGATGACCCTCTGGCCGCGGACACCGGACTTCCTCTTGCGGGCGTGCGCGTGCTCGATCTCTCGAGGGTCCTCGCTGGGCCGCTGTGCGCGATGATCG
>CAITOG010000376.1 GCA_903893955.1 uncultured Actinomycetes bacterium | reverse complement strand
CTTAGGAGGCAAGAAATGGAATCGCTCAGCATCGCCATCGCCGCAATCGTCGGCATCTCGATCGCACTCGTCCCTGTCTTGATCGGGCTGTCCGTGGAGCGTCACGATCGACGCTTGGTCACGAAGCGATCTCCGCATGAGAGAGCTGTTGCCGAAGGACCTCGGGTCGAGAGGCACGACCTCCACCGGGTCTAGGGAGACATGCTTCGACCTCGAACGAACCCGGGGGTCGATCGAGCTCAGATCGAGAAGTCTTCGCCTCGCCAGTTGCCGTCTGCACCAGGTCCCACCATCTCGACCTCATCTGCTCCCACTTGTCGCTCGAGGAGTTCGAGTCGACGCATCAACGACGCCAGCGAGGCAGAGACCGGGTCGGCTGAGATCGGCTGGTCGTTGAGAGTTGGAGGTGCCGACGACGGCGCCACGGTCCGGGCGATGATCTGGCCAGGTACCCCGACGACGACAGAGCCAGCAGGGACATCGCGCACGACGACGGAGTTGGCACCGATCCGTGCATCATCACCGACCAGCAGAGGGCCGAGCACCTTGGCGCCGGCTCCGATGACCACTCTGTCGCCAACGGTCGGGTGTCGCTTGCCGCGCTCGAGGCTCGTGCCGCCAAGGGTCACCCCTTGGTAGATGGTGACGTCCTCGCCAACCTCAGCCGTCTCGCCGATGACCACACCAACAGCGTGGTCGATGAAGAGCCCTTGGCCGAGCGTGGCCGCCGGATGGATGTCAACACCGGTGATCCGGCGCGCGCCCGAGGACACGAGCCTGGCGACCAGTCGATGGTCCTGCCCCCAGAGCCGATGGGCAACCCGATAGGCCCAGACAGCGTGCAGCCCTGGGTAGGTCAGCATCGTCTCGATGCGCGACCGAGCTGCAGGATCGCGATCCAGGATTGAGTCGGTGTCGCGCCGGACCTCTGCGAGCAGGCCCTCGAACACGCTCAGTCGCCGAGCCCCTCGAACAGGGCCGTCGAGAGGTAGCGCTCACCAAACGACGGGATGATCACCACGATGGTCTTGCCAGCGTTCTCGGGGCGACGTGCGACCTCCAGGGTGGCGAAGGTGGCGGCGCCCGATGAGATGCCCACGAGCAATCCCTCGGTAGTGGCCAGCGTGCGGGCTGTGGCGAACGCATCCTCGTTCGCCACCTGGATCACCTCATCGACGACGCTGCCGTCGTAGTTCTTCGGGACGAAACCAGCGCCGATGCCCTGGATTGGGTGCGGGCCTTTCTGGCCGCCAGAGAGCACGGGGGAGGCAGCGGGCTCGACCGCGATGATCCTGATCTCAGGGTTCCGCTCCTTGAGCACCTCGCCAATGCCCGAGATGGTCCCACCAGTCCCGACGCCGCCGATGACGATATCGACCGTGCCATCGGTGTCGACCCAGATCTCCTCGGCTGTGGTGCGACGGTGGATGGCTGGGTTCGCAGGGTTCTCGAACTGCTGCGGCATGAAGGCGCCAGGCGTCGACGCAGTGATCTCGGCAGCCTTTGCGATCGCACCACCCATGCCGTCAGGGCCTGGGGTGAGCACCAGCTCAGCGCCGTAGCCGCGCAGCAGCATGCGGCGCTCCTTGCTCATCGTCTCCGGCATCGTGAAGACGGCCTTGTAGCCACGCGCTGCGCAGACCATCGCCAGAGCAATGCCAGTGTTGCCAGAGGTGGGCTCGACGATGGTGGAGCCCTCAGAGATCAAGCCAGCCTCCTCAGCGGCATCCACCATGGCGACAGCGATGCGGTCCTTGACCGAGCCGCCAGGATTGAAGAACTCGAGCTTGGCCAGCACCGTGGCGCCAGCGCCCTCGGTCACCTTGCGGAGCTTGACCAGCGGGGTGCCACCGATCAGCTTGGTGATGTCGTCTGCAACTCGCATGGTGTTCCACCTCTGGACGGGCACCTCGGGGAGGTGCGTTTTGTAATCCCGACCTACTTTATCGGGATTTGCGGGGTTCGTCGACGACCCCTGTCCGCCTTGCCTCTGACAGGCCAAGCCGTTAGGAATGGCTCATGACCGCTGATGTGACTCCATCCACGCTTGCTTCGATCGCAGAGAGCTCCACGCACCTCCCATTTGACGACACTGCAGACTTCGACGATGTCGCCGCAGGCTTCATCGCCACCCGAGGGAATCGCCAGATCACTGCGGCCGACGGTCGAGTCGTCTGGGATCTCGATGCATACGCGTTCCTCGATGAGCCGTGCCCCCCGACCGCACACCCGAGCCTCTGGCGCCAAGGGCAGCTCTTGAAGGTCGATGGCCTCTTCGAGGTCGTGCCAGGGATTTATCAGGTTCGAGGCTTCGACCTGTCCAACATCACCTTCGTCGAGTCAGACAATGGCGTGATCGTGATCGACCCGCTGATCAGCGTCGAGACCGCCGCCGCCGCTCTCGAGCTCTATCGCTCAGAGCGAGGCGACCGCCCGGTGACGGGGATGATCTACACCCATTCACACATCGACCACTTCGGCGGGGTGCTCGGCGTGATGACGACCGAGGATGCCACGAGCGGGCGGATCCCGGTCATTGCTCCTGAGGGCTTCATGGAGCACGCCATCTCAGAGAACATCTACGCAGGCCCTGCGATGGCTCGACGCGCCTCGTACATGTACGGCGCCGCCCTCACCAAGGGGCCAGACGGGCAGATCGGCGTCGGCCTGGGGCAGACGGTGTCGACCGGTCAGACGACCCTCATCGAGCCCACGGTGACCATCGCAACGACAGGCGAGGAGCTCACCGTCGACGGCGTCCGGCTGATCTTCCAGCTCACCCCGGGCGCAGAAGCGCCGTCGGAGATGAACTTCTACTTCCCCGACTTCAAGGCACTGTGCGCGGCTGAGAACGCCTCGCACACCTTGCACAACATCATCACGCTGCGCGGCGCGCAGGTCCGGGATGCTCGAGCCTGGTCTGCGTACCTGACCGAGACCATCGCCCTGTGGGGCGAGGACCTCGACGTCGTCTTCGCCTCGCACCACTGGCCGACCTGGGGCCGTGAGCGCGCCGTTGCCTACCTCGAGGCCCAGCGAGACGTGTACGCGTACCTCCATGACCAGACGCTGCGGCTGATGAACCAAGGGCTCACAGGACCCGAGATCGCCGACGCTATCGAGATCCCGCCAGCCCTCGAGGCCACGTGGAGCGTGCACGGCTACTACGGGTCGGTCAGCCACAACGTCAAGGGCATCTATCAGCGCTACCTCGGGTGGTACGACGGCAACCCGGCGAACCTCTGGAAGCACGCCCCCGAGGAAGCTGCCGTTCGCTATGTGGCGGCGATGGGGGGTCTCGAGGGAGCGATGGCTGTGGCCAGACAGGCCTTCGACCACGGCGACTACCGATGGGCGGTCGAGGTGCTCAACCATGTCATCTTCTCGG
>CAITOG010000375.1 GCA_903893955.1 uncultured Actinomycetes bacterium | reverse complement strand
CGATGTCGTTCAGGTCGCTCATGCCGCCGTCCCGCCGAACGTCACACCAGTGATTCGCAACGTCGGCTGCCCACAACCCACTGGCACGCTCTGCCCATCCTTGCCGCACGTCCCCGGCATCATCGAGAAGTCGTTACCGAGCGCATCGATCCTCCGCAGGATCTCGGGGCCATTGCCGATGAGGTTGGCATCTCGAAGTGGCTCGGTGATACGGCCGCCTTCGATGAGGTAGGCCTCATTGGTGCCGAACACGAAGTCTCCCGTCGCTGTGTTGACCTGGCCTCCGCCGAGCTTGGCCACGTAGACCCCGTCAGGAGTCTGGGCAACGATCTCCTCGGGATCTTCGTCACCCGCCAGGAGGAACGTGTTCGTCATCCGAACCATGGGCAGGTGCTGGTAAGTCTCTCGACGACCGTTGCCGCTCGAGGGGCGACCTTCTTTGCGGGCCCGCATCCAGTCCCACATGAAATCGGTCAGCACGCCGTTCTCGATGAGGACATTGCGCTGCGCCGGACGACCCTCGTCATCGATGCTGCTCGTCCCCCACTCTCCCCCGACGGTGCCATCGTCGACGAGCGTCACGAGCGGACTGGCGACCAGCTCGCCCAGCTTGCCGCAGTAGACCGATGAGTCCTTGACGATGTGATCAGCCTCAAGCCCGTGACCACATGCCTCGTGGAACAGCACCCCGCCGCTCCCACCGGCGAGGACGACCGGCACCTGCCCCGACGGCGCTGGACGGGCGGCCAGCTTCGCGATGGCACGCGTGGCCGCCACCTCGGCAAGGCCAGCGATGTCGACGGCGTCGAACATCTCGAAGCCCTCGGTGCGAGCAAGCGATTCGTAGCCCATCTGCAGGCCCGAGTCACCGGTGGCGATGCAGGTGACGTTGAAACGCGTCCGAACCTGATCGTCGCTGGCAAAGGTCCCTTCCGTCGATGCGACGAGAATCCGCCGACGGCCCTCAGCGTACGATGCTTGCACCTGCGAGATCGAGCCTCCCTGAGAGCGAGCAGCATCGTCAGCCTGGGCAAGAAGGTCGAGCTTCTCGGCTGTGGCGACGTCCTCGGGAAACCGGCTCACCATCGACTGGTGGCTTCTCAGATCCTCGAGGGCAGCGGGCCGTGTGCCACCACCGCCCTGGCGAGCGACCGCCGCTGCTGCCCGTGCCGCCTCGAGGAGGCCGTGCTCGCTGAGATCTGCCGTATGTGCGAAGCCGGTGGTCTCACCAACCACCACACGGATGCCAGCACCTCGTCGAGCTCCCGATGACAGAGATTCGATCCTTCCGTCATCTCTCACCGCTGTGCGCGACGCTTGATCTTCCACGAAGATCTCCGCCATATCGCCACCGCGTTCGACGGCTCCGCTGAGGACACGCTCGATCACGTCAGGGGCCACAAGTTCTGCAGGGGTGCTCACCTCTCGCAGCGTACCGGGCTCAGGTGCTCGCCCGACGTCCAGTCGCGCTGGCGGCGGTAGCCTCTCTGTCGTGGAGCGTGCCCAGTGATCCTGCCTCAGATCGAGACCCCAGATGATCTTCGGACCCTGAGCTACGAGCAGCTTGAGCAGCTCGCCCAGGAGATCAGAGCCTTCATCGTCGAGACCGTGACGACGACTGGCGGGCACCTCGGATCGAACCTCGGCGTCGTCGAGCTCACGCTCGCCCTCCACCGGGTCTTCCACTCTCCGGAGGACCCAATCCTCTGGGACACAGGCCACCAGGCCTATGTCCACAAGCTCGTCACTGGTCGTCGCTACGGCTTCAAGGAGCTGCGACAGGCAGGCGGCCTCTCTGGCTATCCAAACCGCGCCGAGTCAGAGCACGACTGGATCGAAAACTCACACGCGTCGACGGTGCTCTCCTATGCCTATGGACTGTCGGCCGCCTTCGAGCTGCGTGGCGAGCTCGAGGGTCACGGCGG
>CAITOG010000374.1 GCA_903893955.1 uncultured Actinomycetes bacterium | reverse complement strand
CCCCGAATCCCCTACGCTCGCCTCGCTGCTCAAAGAGTCGCCCTCGCTGTTCGCCTATGTGCTGAGTTACGTGTTCGTCGGCATCTACTGGGTCAACCACCACCACCTTCTCAAGACGGTCGATCGGGTGACCGCCAGCATCTTGTGGTCGAACCTCGGGCTGCTCTTCTGGCTCTCGCTGCTGCCCTTCGCCACACGGTGGATGGCCCTTGAGCACGGGGCGGTCACTCCGGTGGTCACCTATGGCGTGGTGCTCTGCTTCGCCGGGACTGCGTACTTCATCCTCCAGAAGGCCATCGTGCGCTCCCAGGGACCCGACTCGAAGCTCGGTTCAGCACTTGGGCGCGACGTCAAGGGGAACCTGTCGATCATCCTCTTCGTCGTCGGTATCGCCGTGGCATTCGCGTCGAGATGGGCCGCACTCATCGTCTACACGTCGGTTGCGATCATGTGGCTGATCCCAGACCGTCGGCTCGAGCCGATCATCACAAGAGACAGCGACGCAGCGGAAGGGTTCGACGCCACCGGCTAGGGCCTCGATGGTCACGATCAAAGCCCCTGCGCAACCTCGTCGCGCAGGGCTGCGTCACCCGCAGTCGGAGCGTTCGCGTAAGCGAAGTTGATCGAGCTCGTTCGACGTATCCGGACGGCAGGCCGACCCTTGAAACCACGGCGATCCGCCGCCGCTTCATTGTCGCGCCGCCGCCACGCTCTCTTCCCGTCGCGGCGGTGCTCGAGGTACGGAGGCGGACCACAGACGAGCCTGTGCGGCTGCCACCTTCCACCGAGTCCAAAGCATTCGGCAACACATTTCTCGTGTCGGCGTAGCTGCCGTTGGCTATCGTCCGCCACTTCAGGCGCGGCGCCTCACCTTGAGGTGCAGCCGATGCTCCTGCTAGCTCAAGCAGACCCCCGCCGCTCGGCCGGCGGTGGACAATTCCACTTCGACTCGCCGAAAGATGGCTCGAGCGACGCTTGCCGTAGCCACACGTTATGAGACAAGGTTCGTGAAAGAATGCCAACTGGGCCATCTGTCCAGTTGGCGCTTCATGCTGTAGATACAACAACCATCACATGGGACAAGGTTCTCGAGGGGTCGAAGGAGTACAGAGGTGGTCGCGTTGTGAGTTCCCTCTTGGAGGCCCCATCTCAACCTCTTGGGCGCGTCTGGCGGGACCGCCTGGTGTTCTTGTACCCGCCATTTCTCTTCGTCGCAGTCCTGACGTTCGCTGGCCAAGCGGACGACCCGTTCATCACCCTGCGATACGCCCGCAATATCCTCAATGGAGACGGGGTCGTCTTCAATCCCGGACAACATGTCCAAGGCTTTACGAGCTTCACCCATCTCGGCATCGCAGTCGCGGCGCTCTCGCTTTCGACAAGCCATGCCCTGCTCTTGTTGAAGTTGTCCTCTCTCCTCTTCGCTGCCTTGGCGGTGACGGAAGGTGCCCGCCTGGTCGAAGGTCTCGGCCTCCACCGGTGGCTCATTCGAGTCGGGCTGGTTGCCATCGGTGGATGTTGGATCATCGGCTACGCAGCCAGCAATGGACTCGAGACATCGATTGCCATGTGGCTGATCGCCTTCATTGCCCGCAGACTTACGATTCGAGGTCCTACTGAGGGGGTCTGGCTCGTTGCCGTGGCTGGTTTTCTGGTGGTTTTCACTCGCCCAGAGTCCGTCCTCCTCATGGCCGCCATGGCTTTGGGCGGCGTCGTGGCGTATCGATCGACCAAGACGGTGCGAGCATGCCTGTGGTTCGTCGGACCGGTTCTCGGTGCGATCGGATCTGCTGCACTTTCCCTGATCTTGTTCGGCTCCCTCGTTCCCAACACCTTCGCAGCCAAAGACGCCTCTCTCAGTCACGGCATCTATCACGGCATCGGCTACATCCTGGTGCCGTTCGCCCCTCCGTGGCTTGCCTTCGCCGTCATGATGACCCTGGGGGTGTTGGCGGGCTTCGGGTTGTGGACCGCTATCCGAACGGAGCGGCGATACTTGATCCTTGTCGCGGTGGTGTTGGCTCAGGTTGTCTTCATTTTGCATTCCGCTGGCGACTGGATGCATGGCGGGCGGTTCCTCGCTCCTGCCATCGTTCCGACAATCGCTCTCGGAGTGATCGGCATCAACACCATCGATCACACGCAGGACCGATCTTCCCGCCCGAGCCGGCGTCGTGCGGTGCAGTGGATCACCAGTGCCGCTCTGATCACCACCTCCCTCCTTCCCGCCATCGTCGCCGGCGATCCTGTTTGGAAGATCCATGGATTGGGCAATGGACAACTCCTTGCGGCCGGGGGCTATCGCTTTTCCTCACTTTGGGTCACGCTTCCCACCAGGTTCGATTGCCTCGCTGCTGGAACGACCGTGGCGTCGACAGAGATCGGCTATCTCGGCTTTGAGCGTCCAGACCTCCGCATTCTCGACATGCGGGGGCTGACCGACACCACCATCGCCCGAACTGCTCCGCAGACCGACAAGTTTAACGGTGGCGTCGTCGACAACGGATGGTGGAGAGGCTACGACCCAGTTGGCAAGGCACTCCTCGCTGCTCATCCCGACGTGATCGCGTCGATCAAGATCGCCCCGCGGCGAATGGTGCTCTATCACGAGTATCGGCTGGTCCGGAAAGAGCGATTCGGAGACGCCAAGATTGCCTTCTACGCGAGAGTCGGAACGCCTCCGCCTCAGTGCATCTCGTAGCCCCACGTCCAACCTTTCCTCGCAACCGCTTGACGCTCCGCTTGGCGCAACCAACACCAGTTCCTTCAGCGGGCATCCAATTTGCGCTGGACAATCGTGGCTGCTTCCCAGCTGCCGAGACGCCGAGCAGCGGATAACTGACGTAGTGTCAGACTCGCCGCCAGCCGTGTGAGAGAGGCTGGCCCAGACTCGAAGGAGCCAGTAATGAGCAACGGTGAACGCAACGAACCCAACCTCCTCATCGGTGGCCAATGGATGCCAGCTTCAGGCGGCACCTACGAGGTGATCAACCCCGCTACCGAGAGCGTGGTGGGCCACGCCCCTGATGCCACCGCCGACGACGCT
>CAITOG010000373.1 GCA_903893955.1 uncultured Actinomycetes bacterium | reverse complement strand
GGGTGCCCCGAGACCCGCGAGGCTGGGTGGTGGCCCGGTGGGTGCGAACTCCATCCGCAGGGTGGTCTCGCCTCTCGGCACCGGCACATCAGCGACGACGCTGAAGCGGTCGAGGCTCAGGTAGTTGTGGATAAACGAGAGTCGATCGTCCTTGACGAAGAGTGCGTAGCCCCCGTGGCGGTTCCCGCAGCTGAGCAGCACGCCCTCTGCGCCCTCGTCGGGGATGTGCACGTGTGCGGTGATCGAGTGGGCACGGTTGACGACCCTCGGCGTGGCGATGAAGGAGATCGGCGAACCACCAGGGAAAAACTCGTAGACCCGACGAGAGCCGCCGACTGCCGGTCGCTTGGCCAACAGTCGGTCGATCCCGCCGCCTGCAATCGGTAGCGCGCCGCAGCGCTCCGCCTCAGCCCACCACAGCTCCCGGAGTTCGTCGAGCTTGGCGGGGTTGTCGCTGGCGACGTTGTGACACTCGGCGGGATCGTTCGTGAGGTCGTAGAGCTCCCAGTCGTTGGCGTCGAGCGAGTCGAGGATCGCCTCGGTGACGGGTGTGCCGAACGGTGTGCCCTTCTCGGCACCCTCCTTGAGGCTCGGCCCTGGGTAGGGACAGACCGCCTTCCAGCCCTCGTGGTAGATCGAGCGGTGCCCGAACATCTCGAAGTACTGGGTGGTGTGCCGATCTGGCGCATCCGGGTCGTGGAGGGTGGGCGCGAAGCTCACCCCCTGGATCTCAGACTGCTCGACGCCGCGGATGTGGGTCGGTGGCTCGATCCCGATGGCGTCGAGGAGTGTCGGCAGGACATCGACGGCGTGGAGGTACTGCTCCCTGACCCCGCCTTCCTCGGCGATGCCTGCAGGCCACGACACGATGCACGGATCGGTGACCCCGCCTCGGTAGGTCTCGCGCTTCCAGCGCCGGAACGGCGTGTCGCCGGCCCAGGTCCATCCCCACGAGTAGTGGTTGAAGGTGTCTTCGCTCCCCCAGATGTCGATGACCTCGAGGTTGTCCTCGAGCCGCTCGGGCGCCAGGTTGAAAAAGAGGCTCTCGTTGCGGGTGCCATGGTGCCCGCCCTCAGCGCTCGCACCGTTGTCGGAGACGGCGATCACGATGGTGTTTTCGAACTCCCCGATCTCCTTGATGAAGTCGAGGACCCGACCGATGTGGTGGTCGGTCTGGGACAGGAACCCGGCGTAGACCTCCATCTGGCGGCTGTACATCCGCTTGGCGTCATCGCTCAACGAATCCCAGGGCTCGACGTCAGGATCGCGCTCAGAGAGCTCGGCTCCAGCTGGGAGGAGGCCGAGAGACTTCTGGCGCTCGAAGACCTCGACCCGATAGGCATCCCAGCCCTCGTCGAAGCGACCACGGTAGCGGTCGGCCCACTCCTGCTCGACCTGATGGGGCGCGTGACCTGACCCTGTGGCGTACCAGAGGAGGAACGGCTTATCTGGAGCGGCTGCGTGCGCGTCCTTGATGAAGTCGATGGCGTGATCTGCCAGGTCGGCGTTGAGGTGGTAGCCCTCGGCTGGCGTGGCGGGCGCCCGCACCGAGTGGTTGTCGTAGGTGAGCTCGGGGTGATACTGGTCGGTGTCGCCGCCAAGGAAGCCGTAGTAGCGCTCAAAGCCTCGGCCGAGCGGCCACCGGTCGAAGGGGCCGGCTGCGGTGGTCTCAGCCGGTGGGGTGAGGTGCCACTTGCCGACACAGAAGGTGTTGTAGCCGTTGTTGACCAGAATCTCCGGCAGCATGCCGTGCTCGAAGCCCATGGTGGCGTTGAGCGCTGGATAGCCGAGCGAGAGCTCGGTGATCGCCGCCAGGCCGACAGTGTGATGGTTGCGGCCCGTGAGCAGGCACGCTCGGGTCGGTGAGCACAGCGCCGTGGTGTGGAAGTTCGCGTAGCGCAGCCCACCGTCAGCCAGGCGATCCAGGTTCGGGGTCTCGCACAAGCCCCCGAACGCGCTCAGCTGGCCGTAACCGACGTCATCGAGAACCACGATGACCACATTGGGCGCACCCTTCGGCGGTTCTGGACGCATCGGCCATGCGTCCTCGGAGGTCTCGAGGGTGCGTCCGATCGTGCCCGTGAATGGGGTGCCGGCGGGATAGGTCCTGAACGTGGGTGCCATGGAGCGATCGTAGGCCGTGCAGCAGGTTCTGGCAGGTTGCCTGCCCAAACCCTCTGGGGACGTGCGGAATCGCTCAGAGCGCGGCGAGGACCGCCTCGGCTCCTGACTCCTCGATCGACCCGGGCTTCGTCTCGAGGTTGAGGAGCGTGACCACGCCGTCCTCGATGATCATGGCGTAGCGCTTCGAACGGAGGCCGAGACCGAAGCCGGAGCCATCCATCACGAGGTCGATGGCCCGGGTGAAGTCACCGTTGCCATCGGCCAGCATCAGCACGCCATCGCCGACGCCCTGCTGCTCGCCCCACGCACCCATGACGAAGGCGTCGTTGACCGAGATGCAGGCGATGGTGTCGACGCCCTTGGCCCTGAGCTCCTCGTTTCGGATGACGAAGCTCGGGAGGTGGAAGTCGGAGCAGGTGGGGGTGAAGGCACCCGGGACCGCGAACAGGACGACCTTGCCGGTGCCGAGGATCTCGCCGGTCTGGACCGGGGTCGGCCCGGACTCACCGAGCGTCATGACTGTGATGTCGGGGATGGTGTCACCGATGGCGATGGGCACGTTGCACTCCTTCATGTCGAGGTGTCGGCCTCTGAGCATAGGGACCGCCTCGGTCGATCAGTCAGCCTGCCGAGCAGCCACGAGCGCTCACTCGACCGAGGGCATGTCGAGCGCGTCGTGCTGGCGCCGCCAGCGGTGCCGGTAGGCGCCGTAGGCGAATGGCCCTGCCGCCAGTGGTATCCAGTACGAGGCGAGGCGATAGGCCAAGGTGGCTAGCACGGCGCTCGATGCGTCGACACCAGCGAGGATGAGGAAGCCGGTGAGGCTGGCCTCGACCACGCCGAGCCCGCCGGGGGTGATCGGGATGAGCCCGATGATGCCTGCCGCCGCATAGGCAACCATGACCAGGGATGGGCGCGGCGAGGCGCCGGTCGCCTTGATGGCGGCGAGCAGGCACAGGTAGTCGAAGCCGAGTCGCCCTGCGCTCAGCAGCACCGCCTCCTTCCACCGCTTGCCCAGCACCTCGCGGATCATGTCCCTTTGGTGCAGCAGGGTCTTGCCGAGCCCTTCGAGGGGGGGCCTCGATCGGAAGATGGAGTTTCGGACCGCTGCCACCGCACGTCCGCAGATCTCAAGCGGCCAGTCGAAGGCGAGCACCGCTGCGCCGAGTCCAGCGAAGATAGCGAAGCCGATCGATCCCAAGATCACCGCGTTGTAAAGGCCCGTCGATATCGGGCTCCCAACCAAGATCACGGGGAGTGCGAACAGCGGCAGTGCGAACAGACCGCCGATGCCGAGCAATGAGAAGGCGGTGAGGCCCCCCACAGTGTCAGTCGAGTCGAGGCCGCTCTGCTCGAGCATCCGGAACTGCACCGCAGCCCCAGCCGCTGCGCCACCAGGGATGATGAGGCTGATCGAGTTGCCGGCAAGTTGGGCGGTCACCACCGAGAACCACGCCTTGGTCCGCAAGGCGATGCGCTGCAAGGAGAACGTGCAGAGGAAGTGGAGCAGCTCTGCCACTGCGGCGACCGCGAACCATGCCGGCTGGAGTGTCGTGAGACGTGGCCATGCGCTGAAGACGTCGAGAAGTGCAGGGAACACGAGGTAGATCGCTACACCTGCCACCACGATGGTGACCGATCGCCGAGCCAACGCTCGCCAGGGCAATCTGGTGGACGTCGAGGTCTCGAGCTCCTCGACGAGCTCGTCGCGCTGCTCGGGAGCTGACTCGCTCACCGGACGTCACTGCTCGATCGAACTCCCGACAAGCTCGGCCCCCGGTCCCCCATCTCGACGATCCTAGGGACCAGCCCCAGCGAACCCCT
>CAITOG010000372.1 GCA_903893955.1 uncultured Actinomycetes bacterium | reverse complement strand
GTCATAGGTCGCCAGCCTTCATGGCGGCGGCGATTCCTCGTGACATGGCGTGAAGTGGTAATGCCGGGCGTGCGAGCGCTCCGTGCCCTGCTGCTCCGCAGCGTGCCGCCGACATGGAGTGCCACCAAGCGAGAACGCCACCCGACCTCATCGTTCTGGCAGGCATCCGACCCCTATCTTTCGGCTGTCTTCCTGGCCAACAGCCGCCACTCAACCCACTACGGACAATGTGGCGTCGACACCATCGTCGTCGCGTCGGAGAAGACGAGGGCGCGAGCCATCGACGACGATCTGGGCTGGCACGAACTACTCACTGGTCGTATCGACGTCGTCTCGGTACCGGGTGGCCACTGGACCTTCCTCTCAGACGAGAATGCCCCGACCACCATCCAGCGGCTTGACGCTGCGTTGCTCGGTGCAGACGACCGGCTCATGCCTTGAAGAGGCCGTTGAGCTCTCGCGAAGTGTGGCTCTGAGCGCAGCGCCACGATCTCATAACGCCAGGTAGGGTCCCAGGCTGATGCGACGCCGACCGACGAACCACGACGGGCGTCCGACGATCAAGTCCCGCGCAGGCGAGAGTGAAGAGATCAACGAGGTCGTCGCGCTGGGCACAGGGTCTCGACCGCCGCTCGTCTACCTCCATTGCTGGCCCGCGGACGTCCCTCACATGCACCAGCTCGCGCAGGGCCTCGGAGATCGTCCGGTGATCTCACTGCCGCCGCCTCCCGCAGTTGACGGGGAGTTTCCCCGCAGTTTCAGTGAGTGGGTCACTCACTACGACCGACTGATCGATGATCTCTGCCTCGACGGCCCGCTCTACTTGGCGGGGTGGTCGGTGGCGTTCCACTTCTGCTTCGAGATCGCCCGCCGGCGGGCTGACGGCAAGAAGCCCTGTCAGATGCTGGTCTCGATCGACAGCGAGGGCCCAGACGTCCACGCCAACCCCCGCAACCTCCGACGACTCGTGGCGAAGCTCGATGACGCCTCGACGTGGCGGGAGGCTCGTTCGATCCTGGTCGACGACGTTGTGCGCAACATCATCCAGACGAGCGAATCGGCGGTGCAACTCATCATCCCTGCGAGGTGGCGGGCAACCATGGCGGATCGCCACCCAACATCGGCCTTTTGGTGGAAGGCCTCCAGTCGCCTGGCGCCGCTGAGGATCGCGAGCTTTGGTCAGTGCCACCGGTACGAGACAATCGAGACGCCTGCGCTCATCTTCGCCACGTCGAGGACAATCAGTCGGCACACCGACGAGATGCTCGGCTGGCGGCACCTGCTCGTCGGTCCTGTCGAGGTCGTCCCTGTCCCCGGCAGCCACTGGACGTTGCTCGACCACGATCGCGGCCCCGCCCTCGTCGCCCGCCTCGACGCTGCGCTGTGCGATGCCGACGAAACAGGAGGCTAGGGCCGCTCGCGCTGACGCGCTGCTGCCTCCCGGGCGACCGCAAGCAGCCCAGCAGCGAAGCGCTGCTCGTCGCGAGTGGTGTTGGCACCATGCACCCGACGCAGGATGGCAAGGTGCTCGGCGGTCACGAGCTGTGCCCCGTCAGCCC
The DNA here is from genome assembly GCA_903893955.1 of uncultured Actinomycetes bacterium. GTDB lineage: Bacteria > Actinomycetota > Acidimicrobiia > Acidimicrobiales > RAAP-2 > CAIUMH01. The sequence goes on along the minus strand of CAITOG010000372.1, from coordinate 685 downwards.
GCCGGCGCCCGACGAAGTCGATGAACTCCGCCGCCTGGAGCACCTCATCGAATCCCCCGCACTCGATGAAGTCGAGGCGCCGAAAGGTGGCCGCACCGGCCACGAGCCCCGACTCAGCCGGTCCAAAGCGCCGACCCGCCGCAGCATCCATAAAGCGCTGAGATCGACCGACCACGGCGAAGGCCGCTGGCTCGGTTGCAAGTGCAGCACTGTCCGCTGCGAGCCGACCCGGCGCCATCAGGTCGTCCGCATCGAGGAAGGCCACCAGGTCAGCGGTCGATGATCGTGCGCCGAGGTTCCGAGCTGCCCCAGCCCCAGGCCGAGTCGACGAGAGGACCGCGGCGCCGAGCGAGGCCGCAAGGTCGGCGGTGTCGTCGCTCGAGCTGTCATCGACCACGATGACCTGTCGTGATCTCTGGGACTGGGCAGCGACGCTCTCGAGGCACTCTGGGAGAAAGGCCGCGGCATCCTTTGCGGGGATGACGACATCGATCGAGACGATGGTCACGTCGCCCCACGCCCTCTGACGATCGATGCCCTGAGCGCGCCGAGCAGCCGCTCCTGAGCGTCGGCACCGGCGGCGTAGGTCGTGTTGTCGTGGTGGATCCTCTTGTCGACGACGATGGCGTCGACCTCGACGATCACTGCGCCCTTCGCTACCAAGCGTTGATTCCATTCGACGTCT
>CAITOG010000371.1 GCA_903893955.1 uncultured Actinomycetes bacterium | reverse complement strand
GGAACACCGCGGTGAGCTTCTTGACCAACACCAACTGGCAGAACTACGCAGGCGAGTCGGCGATGAGCTGTTGATCGAAGACACGCCTGGCGGGGGCTGCACGATGGTGCTCCGTCTCGCTCATGGTGTCGAGCAGAGAGCCCAGCCGACACGGTGACGACAGTCCTGCTCGTCGACGATGACAGGCCCCTCCTGCGGGCACTGACGATCGGCATCGCAGCCCACGGCTTCGAGGTTGCCACGGCGGAGGATGGCGCGTCAGCGATCCGGCAGGCGGTCAAGCTCCACCCCGACGTGATCCTCTTGGACCTTGGCCTTCCGGGCATCAGCGGCCTCGAGGTGATCACCTCAGTTCGCTCGTGGAGCGATGTTCCGATCATCGTCCTCTCTGCCCGACACCAAGGCCCGACGAAGGTGACGGCGCTCGATGCAGGTGCCGACGACTACGTAACCAAGCCATTCGGGATGGATGAGCTGCTGGCACGACTTCGGGCGGTGCTTCGACGCCGAGCACCTGGGGATGGTGCAGCCATCATCGAAGGCGGTGATCTGGTGATCAAGCTGGCTGAGCGGCGAGTCGAGCGTGACGGCGAGCTCGTCCACCTGACGCCGAAAGAGTGGGCGGCGATCGCAGTCCTGGCAAAGGTGCCCGGCAGCCTCGTGACGCAGGCCGAGCTCCTCGAGCAGGTGTGGGGACCGGGGTATGAAGGCGAGAGCGAGTACCTCCGCACGCTGTTTGCTCGCCTTCGTCGCAAGCTCGAGGTCGAACCAAGCCGGCCACGACACCTCATCACTGAGCCCGGCATCGGCTACCGCCTCGAGATGACCTAGTCGCCGCCCAACGAACGAGTCAGGCGACCATCTCTCAGGCGACGGTGTCGCACCCGTGACGCATCATTGTGCCGTGACCGCCATCCTCGTCATCCGATGCATCGCCGCCGGCGTGGCTGGTGGGTTGATCGCATGGGAACTGACCCATCTTGATCGCTATTTCGATGATGATCGATGGTGAGGCGCTCCTCGGTGAGCACCCCGGGTCGTGCTCACTCCGTGACGTCACCGTGAACACCGGCGGGGTGCGTGGGTCGCTTGAGCTCACGTCCGAACGAGGGTGGCCACGATCTCCATGTGCTCCGTCATCTCGAACAGGTCGATGGCTCGCAGCGACTCGAGCTGCCACCCACTTTCCAGCAGGACGCGGAGGTCTCGCGCGAACGTCGCCGGGTCACATGAGACAGAGACGATTCGTCTCAGATCATCAGCGGACGCAATGAGGTCGAGGGCTCGGCGGTCGACCCCTGAGCGAGGCGGGTCCATGACCAGGTGGGTGCAGCCGGGAAGGACTTCTTCGAGCGCACGTGGTGTCACCTTCGAGCAGATGACCTCGGCCCACGGCAGATCGAGGGTTGCGATCTGGCCATCACTGGCGGCGGTCGGTGACGACTCGAGGCCCACGACCGTCCCCGTCTGGCCGACTGCCTCGCCAATTGCCGTGGTGAAGAGCCCGACGCCGCAGTAGAGGTCGATGACATCCTCTCCTCCCTGGAGATCGAGGCCCTCGAGGACGAGGGTGGTCAACAACGCAGGCGCTGCCGCGTGGACCTGGAAGAAGCTCCCCGGGGAGACCCGGAATCGCCGACCGAGGACCTCCGGGAAGAGGGTGCTGCCACCGTAGCCAGGCGAAGGACCAAGGTCATCGGCGTCATCAGTCAGCACTCGCACCGATGTCTCGCCCCCCAGCCTCGTCAGCTCGACTGCTCCGCCGGGCGGCCAGCCTTCCTCGGGGGGCTCCGCGGTGAGGCCCTCAATGCCGAGCGGGCAGGTGTCGGTCGCTAGCAGATTGTGACTTCGATGCTTGTGCATCGCGAGTCGGCCCGATCGCGTGACGGCATAGCGGAGTCGGGTTCGAGTGCCGAGGCCGTCGAGCGAACCTGGTGCTTGCTCGACCTCGACCTCGATATCGAGCTTCGCCAATCGACGAAGCTGCTCGCCCAGCAGCTGTGCCTTGCTCCTGCGCTGAGCGGAGAGCTCGACGTGCTGGTAGTCGCAGCCACCGCAGAGGCCTGGGCCCGCAACGGCACAGGGTGGATCGACCCTCGATGGTGATCGCTCAAGGATCTCGATGGCATCAGCACGGGCGAACGAGGGCTTCGCCTCGGTGAGCCGTGCCACGACTCGCTCCCCTTGG
>CAITOG010000370.1 GCA_903893955.1 uncultured Actinomycetes bacterium | reverse complement strand
GAGAAGCGAGCCAAGACCGCCAAGGCACTCGACCGGCGAGTCGGCCGGATGCAGGACAATCGCACGACCGTGAATCGGCGCGACAAGAAAGTCACGCTCAAGCTGCCGACCCCATCCCGATCGGGTGACATCCCGCTCGACGTGTACTCGGTCTCGGTCGCCTACGGCCCGAAGAAGGTGCTCCGCTCAGTCAGGATCCAGGCCGGCCGTGGAGACCGCATCGCTGTGGTGGGGAAGAACGGCGCCGGCAAGTCGAGCCTGCTGCGCTGCCTCGCCGGGGTCCAGCAACCCACGACCGGCACCATCGAGATCGGCGTGAACGTCTCGCTCGGCTACTTCGCCCAGGAGCATGAGCAGATCGACCTCGATGCCCGCTCGCTCGACAATGTCGACGACAGCGTTCTCGAGACCGAGGCCGATCGTCGGGCCCTTCTCGGATCCTTCGGGCTCTCTGGCGCGGCCATGGAGCAGCCGGCCGGTTCGCTGTCGGGAGGCGAGCGCGCCAAGCTCGGCTTGGCAATGTTGGCTGCCGGTGGCTGCAACCTGCTGATCTTGGATGAACCGACCAACAATCTCGACCCAGCATCGGTTGAGGCTGTCGGTCGGATGTTCGCCAAGTGGGAGGGCACCATCGTGGTGGTCAGCCACGAACCGGACTTCGTGACCGCCCTCGAGCCAACGCACTGCCTCCGCCTGCCAGAAGAGCGGTTCGACCTCTGGCGTGACGAGGACATCGACGTCGTCGCCATGCGGTGACCACCACCTAGAGTCGCACCGTGGCTCGCGACATCATCGACGACCGTCTGATCGGTGCCCTGCATCTGCGTGCAATGACCCGATCGGGCCTCGATCACGATCCGCTGGCAGAGCACACAGCCATCCAGGCCGGCACCCTGGCAGCCCTGATGGCCGGCGGCTATGAGGGCGACGCGACCTTGGCGGAGGTCCTCCGCCTTGGCGACCTTGGCATCGGGACCATCCAGCAGCTCGGCGGAGAGCTCATCGTCCTCGATGGCGAGTGCTGGCTGATCGAGGCCGACGGCACCGTGATCGCCGTTGACTCATCGATCAAGACCCCCTTCGCCGTCGTCTGTGCGTTCCGCGGCGACACCACCGCGGAGCTGGGCGAAGCGATGTCGCTGGCTGACCTCAGCGCGATGAGCATCATGCTGGCGCCAGCTCGAGCTCCAGTCCTCGCCATCCGCCTCCACGGCAGCTTCGTCGACCTCCACCTTCGCTCGGTTGCACGCCAGTCGCCTCCCTACGTGCCCCTCGACGAGGTCGTTGCCCACCAGACCACCTTCCAAGTCGCTGCTGCCGTCGGGACGCTCGTCGGTTTCCACTTTCCAGATGCTTCCGCTGGCATCGAGGTGCCCGGCTTCCATTTCCACTTCATCTCCGACGACCGAACTGTCGGAGGCCATGTGATCGACGCCACTGCCGTGGACGGCCTTCTCGAGATCGACGGGTGCGACGAGCTGCACGTCGAGCTTCCTGCCGGCGTCTCGCTTGGCACACCAGGGGCAGCAGACCGCGCGCAGATCGAACGGATCGAGGGGGCAGGTGCAGCAGGCTGACGCAGCGCCTCGGCGCTCGAAGACGACGGCGAACCTGCGGATGCTCGGGATCCCCGCGCTCGCCATCGCTGTCTTGCTGCTCGGCCTTGAGCTCCATCCGAAGCACGGCATCCTCTTCGCCATCCCGGTGGTTGTCCTGGTCCTCGCTGTCCTCGAGGCCGTCTCGCACGCCGAGCTCGTCTCCTATCGCGTCGGCGAGCCCCTTGGGGCGCTCGTCCTCGCCGTGTGCGTCACCATCATCGAAGCGTCGCTGATCATCATGCTGATGCTGACCCACCACTCCGAGGTGTCGAGCGTTGCTCGCGACACGGTCTTCGCTGCCTTCATGATCGTCGTCAACGGCGTCGTCGGCGTCTGCATCTTCGTCAATGTGCGGCGAACCAGCATCGTGCGGTTCCAGAAGGCTGGGGCCAGCGCGCTCTTGGCCACCGTGCTCTGCCTCGGCTCGCTAAGCCTGGTCCTCCCGGCGTTCACCCACGGTTCTCCTGGCGCGATCGCCAGTCGACCTGAGCTGGTCTTTGCTGGCGTCACCTCGCTGGTGCTCTACCTCGTCTTCGTCTTCGTCCAGACCATCCGCCACAAAGACCAATTCGAGCCAACCGCCCTGCCAGAGGACACCGAGAACGACACCGTTGACGTTCTGACCCACCGCCCTACTCGCCGACAAGCCATCCGAGCCCTCGTGCTCCTTGGCATCTGCCTCGTCGCCGTCGTCGGTCTCGCCGAAGAACTCTCCAGCCCGCTCGAGCGCGAGATCCACACCCTCGGGCTCCCCGAGGCGGTGGTCGGACTCGTCATCGCCCTCCTGGTGCTCCTGCCAGAGTCGGTGACTGCCGTTCGAGCGGCCCGGCGCGACGAGATGCAGACCAGCCTTAACCTCTCGCTTGGCTCCGCGGTGGCAAGTATCGGCCTGACCATCCCGGTCGTCGCGTTCGCCTCCCTGCTGATGCATCAGCAGCTGGCCCTCGGGCTCTCCCCACAGGATCTCGTGCTCTTCGTGATGACCGCGATCCTCGCCAGCATCACGTTGACATCAGGGGAAGCCACCGTGCTCCAAGGAGCGATCCACGTAGTCGTGTTCCTCGCCTTCGCCTTCCTCGTCTTCGGCGCCTGATCGGCATCGAAGAAGCTCAGCTTCGGCGGTCGATCTGGCGATCGATGCGCCGAGCACGGATCATCCGCTGGCCCACGATGTCACCGATCGCCGTGGTGGCCCAGATGATGAGGGTGGCGAGGACGTAGGTGCTGAATCCAGTCACCTTCATGCTCGACACGATGAAGCTGACGATCACCAGCGAAATGATCGTCGAGGCGACGGCGAGCAAGCCTGCCATTGCGATCGAGGGCTGCCGGATCAGGACCCGAAGCGCCAAGAATGAGACCACGATGTGCACGACCCAGAACACCAGGGTCGCCACCACCACGCCCTCGACAGAGATGTGGAAGTTCGACAGCGTGGCGTCGGAGATGATGAGACCCGCCGCGATCCCGATCAGCGACGAGAGCAGCCGGATTGTCCAGCGAACCAACATGTGCGTGCCTCCACGACCTCGATGTTCTTTCCAACCATAGAT
>CAITOG010000369.1 GCA_903893955.1 uncultured Actinomycetes bacterium | reverse complement strand
AGTCCCGAAGACCTCGAAGGCGACGAAGAGCAGCAGCGTGAGCCCGGCGGCCACGAAGACCTGGCCGAGCACGAAGAGTGTGCTCCCTGAGCTGTCGCGACGTCGCTCTTGTGGTGACGTCGAGCCCAGGCTCACGTGGTCAGGGTTCGACGGTGACGAGCGTGCCGATTGGGGTCTGCGGCCAGACCACAGCAGCGTTTGCGAAGGTCATCTCGACGCAGCCGACGCTCTGCGGTGTTCCATATGACGATCGAACGAATCCGTGGAGCGCATCGCCACCGTGGAAGTAGCTGACCCACGGGATGCCAGGGTCGTGGTACTTCGTGCCATCTGGGTTCGTCCCCGACATCGTGGTCACGCGGTAGCGCAGGTAGACCGGGAACGTCCCCACGTCAGTGGTGGCGCCGGCCACACCGGTGTTGACGGCAGTCGTGAAGACCACGGCGCCGTTCGAGTAGAGCTGGAGCGACTCTGGGATCGACTGCGACACGAGCACGTAGTTGTACGGGTCGGCATCCACGTGGCCTGCGGCCCGATCGGCCAGCAGCGCCTGCCAGACCGCTGGCCCTGCCTGCCCATCGGTCGTCATGTTGTGGACGTCCTCGAAGCGCATGATCGCGCCCTGCGTGATGGCGTTCGCCTGACCGGGCGACCACTGCGAGGTGAGCTGGCTGGGCAGTGTGGACCACCGCCACGAGAAGGTTCCCTGCTCGTCAGCTGTCGGCACGCTGGCGGCAGCAACGGGCACCGTCGGGGTGAAGGTCAGCGGGAGATAGCCGAGCTCGGCGAGGAGCTGCTGCACCCTGAGCAGCGAGAGCGGAGCGACGTTGAAGGTCGACGTCGTCGTGGAGGCCAGAGTGGCTCCCTTGATGCCGCGCACACCTCCGGCGCCCCCTGGCACCGTCACCGTCACCGTCTGGCCGGGCTGCCAGGGCGATGTCTGGACGAAGACCAATGTGGTCGGAGAGAGCTCCTCCCAGTGCCCTGCGAGGGTGGGCTGGAGAGTCGGCATCGGGCTGTTGGCGGCCAGCGGCTGGTTGAAGGAGATGCGGATCGACGCGTTGGAGTCGACGGTGGTGTTGTTGGTAGGCGTCGAGGCCAAGACTGCCAGGGTCGTCGGGACGTGGGTTATGGGTGCGGCTGTGGTGGAGGGCCTCGAGGAGAGGTACGCCACCGATGCTCCCGCGAGTGCGAAGACAACGACGACGACCCCGAGGATCACCGGCCACTTCTTGCGGCCTGCTGTTGACGCGTGCGCTCCACCCACAGAATCAAACCTACCTCGCCACCGGTTTGTTCACGGCGCGAGGCGCTAGGTGGTGATCGCCGCCTCGAGCGCACCGACGAGGTCTGTGACGTCACCGTCCAGCCGGCTGCCATCGTGGCGCACGACATAGAACGCATCGATCACCTCTTGGCCGATGGTCGCAACCCTCGCGTGGGTCACGTCGAGATCCGCATCGGCCAGGACCCTGGTGAGGCGATGGAGAAGGCCGACGGCATCAAGAGCCCGGACTTCGATGACTGTGGCCGATCGAGAGGCTTCGTGGTCCACGAGGGCGGACGGCACCACTGGACGCGCTGACTTGGGCTTGGTCGCTCCGGCGTAGCTGCGAGCTCGACCCTCGAGCTCCGCGGCAAGATCGAGCTGGCCCTCGAGGACCAGGCCGAGATCAGCGGCGAGCTGCGTCGCCGCTGGCCACCGCCCGTGGGGCGCCTCGACGCTGAAGGTGTCGAGCGCGACGCCCTGTCGGCTGTCGACGTCAGCACTGCGCACATCGAGACCGTGCAGGGCCAAGACACCGGTGACGTCGGCGAGCAGTCCTGGACGATCGATGACGGCGACCACGACACGAGGGGGATCGAGTCGAACCACTGGGGCGAGCGAGGATCGAGCCTCGGCCGCGAGCAGCTCGGCCTCGGTGTCGTCTCGCTCAGCTTCTGCGTGCGCTGTCCCGGCGAAGTGCGCGTCGACCCTGACGACCAGCTCGTCGACCAGCTGCTCCTTCCACGCACCCCACGCGGAGGGTCCGGTCGCCAAGCTGTCAGCCTTAGTCAGGCGGCCGAGCAGGTGGAGTGTCAGAGGGTCGCCGACCGCGTCGGCGACTGTCTCGATCGTCGTCGGGTCAGAGAGGTCTCGCCTCGTCGCCGTGTCGGCGAGCAGCAGGTGGTTGGCGATCAGCCGCTGGAGCACCTCGACCTCGTCTGGCTTGAGCCCGAGTCGAGGGCCGAGCTGCTCCATGATCTCGATGCCGAGCTCGGTGTGATCACCCGGCAGACCCTTGCCGATGTCATGGAAGAGCGCGCCGAGGACGAGGAGATCGGGACGCTCAGTGCCGTCAGCGAGCTCGGCGGCGTTGGCGGCTGTCTCGAGGAGGTGCCGATCCACCGTGAAGCGGTGATACGCGTTTCGCTGGTGGTGGTGACGGACGTGCTCCCACTCCGGCAGCTGGCGAGAGATGATGCCCTGCTGATCGAGGGCCTCGAACGGCGGGATCATGGCGCCAGCCGAGAGGAGGAGGCGGACCATCGCTGTCCGATGCGCATCGCTCCATGGTCCAACCGGCGCAGGCGAGAGCTCCGCGAGACGGTGCACAGCACCGAGCGAGAGTGGTGTGTCGCGCTCTGCGCTGACGGCCGCGACCCTCCAGACGAGGGTCACGTCCTCGGCCACCGGGGCGGCCGCAGTCAGGGCTACCTCACCGTCGACGATGGCGATGCCGTCCTCGACCTCGATGCGCTCGGCGCTCGATGGTGCCGGCAAGGT
>CAITOG010000368.1 GCA_903893955.1 uncultured Actinomycetes bacterium | reverse complement strand
GGATGCCGTCCCCCCCACGGGACCGGTCCGTCGAGAACTGTCGGTGTTGGATCGTATCGGAAGTCTGCTCGATCGTCAGAACATTCGACCTCGAGCCGGCGAGATGTGGTTCGGCGACGATGCCGCTGTGCTCACGAGCCCGCCTCCAGGGTGGGACCTCGTGCTGTGCAGCGACACCGTGGTGGCTGGCGTGCACGTCGATCTCGACCATCTCGAGGTCGCCGATCTCGGTTGGCGGGCGGTGGCGACCACCATCTCTGATCTCGCTGCGATGGGGGCAAGGGGTCGGTCGTGCGTCGTCTCGGTGTCGGTCCCCGCGCCCGTCTCGCTCGAGGAAGTCATGGAGGGCGCACTTGAGGCATCGCTCGCTGCGAGCTGTCCCATCGTGGGCGGCGACTCGACAGCGTCGCCAACAGCCACGGTGAGCTGCGCCGCACTCGGTGAGGTACCTGTCGGCACGGCGGTCGGTCGGTCCGGCGCTTCGCCGGGTGATCGACTCTTCGTCACCGGAACGCTGGGCGCATCGGCGGCCGGGCTGCGCCATCTCCGCGAGCAGAGCGACCTCTCGAGCGAGCTCGTGGAGCGACACCGGCGCCCGCGTCCACTCCTCGCGGCCGGGTGGGTGGCACGGGAGGCGGGAGCCAACGCCATGATCGATATTTCTGATGGGTTGGGCCTCGATCTCGACCGCTTGTGCAGCTCGTCAGGCGTCGGGGTTCGGCTCGACCTCGTCCCGGTAGCTGCAGGTGCGAGCGAGGAGGAGGCGCTCGGTGGCGGCGATGACTACGAGCTGCTCATCGCCGTGCCGCCGCACATCGATTTGGCGGCAGCGTTCGATGCAGCCGGAGTAGAGCAGCCGATCTTGATTGGGGAGCTTGTCGAAGACAGCGAGGTCCGGTTGCTCCGAGGTGATCGCTTCGTGCCGGCTGGCTATCAGCACCCACTCAGCTGAGTGGGTGGCTCCTGGGCCGAGGTGGCCCAAAGGTGCTCAGCTGTTGGTCGGGATCTGACGACGCGGCGGCTTCGTCACCCGTCCGGCCCGCAGGCACGACGTGCAGACGTTGACTCGCTTCGGGCTGCCGTCGATGAGGGCCCGCACACGCTGGATGTTCGGGTCCCAGCGACGCTTGGTGCGGCGGTGGGAGTGGCTCAGGTTCATGCCGAACGAGGGCTTCTTCCCGCAGAGTTCGCAGACAGCGGCCATGATTCAGAACTTCCTTTGTCGAGATGGAGGGTCCTCGGCGACGGTTCACCGTCTGAGGCAGGGCTTCAGGTTAGCATCAACGGCCATGGGCACCCCGGCGACGCTTTCCCCAGGTGACGTGCGCCGGGTCGTTGAGACCTATCGCGACGTCCTTCGTTCACACCAGGAGGTCGTCAACCGGCTGAACGTGTACCCGGTTCCTGACGGCGACACCGGGACGAACATGGCGCTCACCCTCGAGTCGGTGGCCGAGGAGCTGGGCACGCTCGATCCAGCAGCGACGATGGACGAGGTCTGTCACGCGATCTCGCACGGCTCGCTGATGGGCGCCCGCGGCAACTCGGGCGTGATCCTCTCGCAGCTGCTCCGAGGGATGGCGGATTGCTTCAAGGCAGAGGACCCTGTCGGCCCGACCGGCCTGGTCGAAGCGCTGACCCGTGCTGACGTCCTCGCTCGCAGCGCGGTGGTCCGTCCGGTCGAGGGGACGATCCTGACGGTGGCCAGAGGTGCCGCCGAGGGAGCAGCCCAAGGGCACGCCCAGGGTGGTGATCTCGCTGCCGTGGCAGAGGCGGCGCGCCTCCAGGCAGTCGAGACGCTCAAGCAGACCCCGGACTTGCTTCCGCAGCTCAAGCAGGCAGGTGTCGTCGACTCGGGCGGGACGGGCTTCGTCCTGCTGCTCGACGCGCTCTGCTACGTCATCTCGGAGCGTCCGTTGCCGGTGCCGCCCGCTGTCGAGTCGATCGAGGTCGATGTTCACGTGGCGGCAGCTCACGAGGCCGGCGATGTCGGAGACCTTCGCTATGAGGTGATGTACCTCCTCGAGGCGCCTGACGAGAAGATCGCCGCCTTCAAGGAGGTGTGGGCGGGCATCGGCGACTCGATCGTCGTCGTGGGCGGCGACGGGATCTTCAACTGCCACATCCACACCGACGAAATCGGGGCCTCGATCGAGGCAGCCATCGAGATCGGCCGGCCTCGCGAGATCCGCGTCACCGACCTGGCAGAGCAGGTGGTCGAGGAGCGCTGGGTGCGCGAGAGCGCCCTCGCTGACGACGGAGCAGAGGAGGAGCACGCCGGCCCGCCGCCTGAGACGGCGGTGG
>CAITOG010000367.1 GCA_903893955.1 uncultured Actinomycetes bacterium | reverse complement strand
CGTCGCGCTGCTCGGCCTGTTCGGGATCGTGACCTTCCGCGGCTCATCGGACGTGAGCACGATCCTCGGCTACATCATCACCGACATCGGGGTCCTGGTGGCCATCTACTACGGAGCGACGGGCTTCGCCTGCGCCTGGGCCTTCCGCAGGGCGGCCTTCGAGCGGACCAGCTTCTTCTTTACCGGGATCCTGCTGCCCGCCCTGTCCGGGCTCTTCATGTTCTGGATCGGCTACGAGGTAATCAAGCAGAACTGGAGCATCCACATGGCCCCGGTCGTCGCCGTCCTGGTCGTGGGCATCCCGCTACTGATCCTGGCCCGGGTCCGGTCGAAGGGCGAGTTTTTCACGACCAAGCCCGTCGCCTACGACACGATCGACTGATGAACGCCTGAAAGGGGCTGATACCCGTGATCATCGGAATCCCAACCGAGGTCAAGGACGACGAGTACCGAGTGGCAATCACGCCGGCCGGCGTGAAGGAGCTGACCTCGCACGGTCACGATGTCCTCGTGCAGAAGGACGCGGGCCTCGGCTCGTCGATCTCGAACGATGACTTCGTCGCCACCGGCGCGAGGATCATCGACGAGGCCGACGACGTCTGGGCCGAGTCAGATCTCGTGCTCAAGGTCAAGGAGCCGGTCGCCATCGAGTACGAGCGATTGGGTGCACACCAGGGTCAGACCCTGTTCACCTATCTCCACCTCGCCGCGTCGCGTCCGTGCACCGATGCGCTGATCGCTGCGGGGAACACTGCGATCGCATATGAGACGGTGCGGCTCCCGAACAACACGCTGCCGCTCCTCACCCCGATGAGCGAGGTGGCGGGTCGGATGGCACCGCTGATGGGAGCGCATCATCTGATGCGGGCCGGTGGCGGCCGCGGCACCCTCATCACCGGCGTGCCTGGCGTGCAGGCAGCCAAGGTGGTCGTGCTCGGCGCTGGCGTCGCCGGCATGGCCTCGGCCACGGTGGCGGTCGGCATGCACGCGAGTGTCTTCATCTTCGATCGCAACCTCGAGCGCCTGCGTGACGTCGATCATCACTTCCGCGGTGCGGTCGAGACCGTCGCCTCGTCGCAGCACGCCATCGAGGAGGCCATCGTTGACGCTGACATCGTCATCGGTGCGGTGCTGGTGATCGGTGCCAAGGCGCCCAAGCTGGTGACCGACGACATGGTGGCGACCATGCGCCCCGGCTCGGTGCTGGTCGACATCTCGGTCGATCAGGGTGGCTGCTTCGAGTCGACGCGGCCGACGACGCACTCTGACCCTGTGTTCAAGGTGCACGACTCGCTCTTCTACTGCGTGGCCAACATGCCAGGTGCGGTGCCGAACACCTCGACGCACGCGCTGGTCAATGCCACGCTGCCCTACACCCTCGAGATAGCGCGAGACGGATGGCAAGCTGCCGTCCGCTCTGATGCAGCGCTCGCTGAGGGTGTCAACGTCGCCGATGGCCACGTGACCTACGCGCCTGTCGCTGAAGCCCACGATCTGGACTACCGACCGCTCTCGAGCCTGTTGGCCTAAGCCAGCCGCCTCCTGGCCCTGAGCTGGGCCAGGGTCAGTCGAGCTCGGTGCCGAGCACCGAGACGAAGGACACCATCTCGCCCGGGTAGCCACCCAGGTTGTGGGTGAGCGCCTTGGTCTTCGTCGTCTTGAGCTGACGCTCCGGGGTGGCCTGGCCGCGCAGCTGGAGCCACGCCTCGAAGATCATCCGCAAACCCGAGGCGCCTACCGGGTGGCCGAAGGACTTGAGACCACCGTCGGGGTTGATCGGCAGGTCGCCGTCGAGCTTGAAGCGGCCATCGAGGACTGCCTGCCAAGCGGTGCCCCGCTCGGCGAACCCCAGGTCCTCCATGAGCACCAGCTCAGTCGGGGTGAAGCAGTCGTGCACCTCTGCCATCGCCAGCTCGGCCACCGGATCGGTGATGCCAGCTTGCGCATAGGCATCGATCGCTGCCGCCTCGCACTCAGGGAAGTGGGTGTAGTCGTACTCCGGGTCTCCCAAGCCTGCGCCTGAGCCAGCGGCGAAGGACAACGCTTTGATGTAGAGCGGCGAGTCGGTGTAGCGATGGGCGTCCTCGGCTCGCACGACGATCGCCGCGGCGGCGCCATCGGCCACGCCGGCACAGTCGAACACACCGAGCTGACCAGCGACGCGAGGCGACTTCATCACGGTCTCCTTGGTGACCTCGCGACGGAACTGGGCTCGAGGGTTGCGAGCGCCGTTGTAGTGGTTCTTGATCGCGATCTCGGCGAGTACGTCGGCCATCGTGTCGGGATCCACGCCGTACT
>CAITOG010000366.1 GCA_903893955.1 uncultured Actinomycetes bacterium | reverse complement strand
GGATCGAACCTGGCTCGGGGGGTCCGAACCAGCCGCAGGTCTGCAATCGAGGGACGCCCGGCGACCCCCATATGTGGAACCAGCAAGTCGCTTCGAGCTACATCGCGCAGGTCGCTCAAGTGGTCCGTGAGCTCGGCCTGCACCACGTCTACTCACTGATCGACATGCACCAAGACGTCTGGAGCTCGGTCTTCGGTGGAGAAGGTGCGCCGGCTTGGGCCACCTGCACCGACGGTTTGCCGATCCCCGTCACCAAGGGCAGGTGGTCTGACGCCTACGGCGAGCGAGCCGAGATCAATGCGTGGAACAACTTCTGGAACAACGACGTCGTCGGAGGGCTCCAAGAGCAGTACCAACGAGCATGGGCGGCGGTGGCGTCTGCGTTCAAGAGCAATCCATGGGTGGTCGGCTACGACCCCATCAACGAGCCCTCCGCGATGAGCAACATCGTCACGACGGAGACCTACGAGTACAGCGCGTCGCTCTCGTGCCTCTACGCCGGGCGTAGCGAGCCCCTCTACGAGCTCGACAGCAAGCAGCGGATCTCGTGTCCCTCTCAGGTCCCGTTCACCGGCCTCATCAAGCGGATCGTCACCGCAGACCCGGTGCACCTGGTGTTCCCCGAGGTCGACAACGCCACCAACCCTCACACCGGCCACACGCTCTTCATCGCCCGCACCCCGACCCTGCCTGGCACCGTCTACAACTTCCACGACTACTGCCCGTACCGCTCAGGCGTCACAGGCAACCCATCGAACCCCGCCTACTGCTCAGAGGTCGAGACGACACCGATGGTCGACAACATGAACCGCCGAGCCCTCTACGCGACCAAGTCCCAGCCGACCGGCCCTGCCATCATGATGACGGAGTTCGGAGCCACCAACAGCTACACGCTTGCAGCGCTCATCACCCTCGATGCCGAGAACAACGGTCTGAGCTGGGCGTGGTGGGCGTGGAAGTACTTCGACGACCCAACTGGTTCGAGTGATGAGGCGATCGTCACCTCCGACGGCTCGCTCAGCCCGTCGGCACCGGCGCTGACTGGCACCTACGCGATGGCGATCGCCGGCGTTCCTGTCGATGGCCTGACGGTCCCGCTGAACGGAGAGTATTCGCTCCTCTACACCTCGAACCCCTCGATCAAGGCGCCGACCTCGATCCATCTCGACCCGCTCAGGTTCAATCACTACAGTTACTGCGTCTACGCCAACGGCGCCACCATCACCTCGCGACCAAATTCCCGCATCGTGACCTTGGAGAACACCGGTCCCGCTCGACTCGTTGGGGTCCGAATCGTGCCCGGCAAGTGCCTCTGAGTGGCGCTGTCCTCCTAAGAAGACGTCCCGCGCAGCCGTCCGATGGTCGCCCGGCCAGGCGACACATCGTGGCTGCCATCTGAGGCGGTAACTCGACGACCGAAGGAAGCGGCAAACGGTCTCGAGGTCAGCCCATGGAGCACGACTGACAACACGATCGTCCAGGTCGCAGCCGTCACGAGGACACGAAGGTTCGTCGACTGCGGCAGCCTGTCG
>CAITOG010000365.1 GCA_903893955.1 uncultured Actinomycetes bacterium | reverse complement strand
GGGATGTCGAAGCAGGAGGGGTTGTTCACCGCCGTCTGCCTGATTGTCCTGATCACCATCAGGCGACTGGCTGCAGCCAGAGCGCGACGAGAGCAGCTGGTCGTGCTCGTCGCTCCGGTCATCGAGCTGGCGGCACTTTCCTGGTGGTGGCTCGCCATCCACCTCACCGGTTCCCGTGACGTGAGCTCGCCGCTCGCACCGACCTCGACCATGGGACATCGAGCACGCGCCGTCCTCCACGGATTCAGCCCCTCGCTCCACGTGCTCATCCTCGCCGGGGCCATCGCTGTCCTGGGTGGCCTTGCGCTGCGTCGCCCACGGCGACGAGCGGGACTGGGGAACGACGCATGGGCCTGGCTCGGCCTGGCCGCAGGCTTGAGCGTGGTGAGCCTGGTCCTGATCACCGGCCAGGCGCCTGTGGTCCCGTGGATCGCTGGCAGCGTGCACCGTGTGACCCAGTACCCAGCCATCGCGGGATGGTTGATCATCGGGGTCTGGGGGATCACCGCCGCCAGCGGGCTGGAGAGCGAACCGGCCGACGAGGAGCGCTCCACGTAACATCGGGCAGTGGCAGCAGCGATCGACACCGAGGCTCTGCCCGACGGATCACCGAGCCAGGATCCCGAGAAGAGCGTCGTCCGTATCCCAGCCCTCGACGGCGTCCGGGCGCTCGGGATCATCTTGGTGCTCTGCTTCCACGGCGGGCTGTCCTGGGCAACCGGCGGCTTCCTGGGCGTGGACGTCTTCTTCGTCCTCTCGGGCTTCTTGATCACCGGCCTCTTGGTCGCCGAGTTCCGTCAGCACAGCGGCATCGCGCTGCTGCGCTTCTGGGGGCATCGGATCCGGCGGCTCTTCCCTGCCCTGCTTGCAGTCTTGGCCGCAGTCGCGCTCTTCACCTGGCTGTTCGGCGCTCCCGACACCTTCGGACAGGTCAGAGGCGATGCGATCGCCACGCTCCTCTACGTCAACAACTGGCACCTCATCGCCGGCAACCACGGGTACTTCGCCGAGCTCGCCACACCGCGGCCGCTCCTCCACACCTGGTCGCTCTCGATCGAAGAGCAGTTCTATGTGATCTGGCCTCTCGTGGTCCTGGTGGTGCTCAAGTGGTGGCGCTCGATCCAGGCGCTCCTCGTGGTGACCATCGTCCTTGCCATCGCCAGTGCCATCGCCATGGCGCTCGTGTTCCAGCCCGGCCTCGAGTCATCGAGGGCCTACTTCGGCACCGACACAAGGGTCCAGGCGCTCCTCGTCGGCGCCGCGCTCGCGCTCATCCTCGCCCGACCGCTGCCCCGTCGGGCTGGCGCCGACCTGTCGGGCGCACTGGTGCGCGACGTGTCGTTGTCAAAGGGCGCTCGCAGCTTCATGGCCTTGCTCGGCGTCGGAGGACTCGGCATCATCGCCGCCATGACCGTCGAGGTCGACGCCGGCGCCACGTGGCCGTATCGAGGTGGGTTCCTCTTCCTCGCCCTGGCCACCGCCGCCCTGATCTGCTCGGTCTCGCTGGTCCCTGATGGCCCGGTCGCCCGCCTGGCATCGCTCCGGGGTGTTCGCTACATCGGCGCCATCTCCTATGGCCTCTATCTCTGGCACTGGCCGATCTTCGTCTTGTTGAGCGGACAGCGGACCCACCTGGCCGGCTTGTCCCTCTTCTCACTTCGCATCGGGGTCTCGCTGCTGGTTGCCGCGGCCTCCTTCCATCTGCTCGAGATGCCGATCCGCCGCAGGACATGGCTCCGTGGTCCGACCGGCTGGCTGGCGCTCCCCATCGCTACCGGGCTCGTGGTGGCGGCGGTCTTCGTCGCCACGATCGCCCCACCGGTCACCCTGCCCAAGAACATCGGCCAGGGCCTCACCTTCGAGCAGAAGGTCGCCCTGACCAAGGCGGGAGCCTTCGGCGCTCATCCGGTGCGCTTCATGCTCTTCGGGGACTCCCTGGCCCTCACGATGGCCATCGGCCTTGGGGTGGATTCGAAGGCCTGGGGGGTCAAGACCCAGTTCCAGCACCCAGCCCTCGGGTGCGACCTCGACCCAGAAGACCAGATCATCGTCTCCGGCACCCAGGAGCCCGCCACCCCAGGCTGCCTCGACTGGCAGCACCGCTGGCCAGCGTGGATCCACACGCAACGACCCGAGGTCGTCGGCCTCTTCCTCGGTAGGTGGGAGATCGTCGACCACCTCCACGACGGCGTCTGGATGCACATCGGCCAAGCCAGTTGGGATTCGCACCTGACCGCCGAGCTCGACCAGATCGTCGCCGACGCCGCCAGCGGGGGCGCCAAGGTGATGCTCTTCACCATGCCCTATGTCGAGGCGCCCACCGCGCCAGACGGCAGTACCTATCCGGAGAACACCCGCACCCGGATCGATGCCTACAACTCGCTGCTCCGCCGGGTCGCCGCTGCTCACCCCGACGAGGTCTCGATCTTCGACCTCAACGAGGTGGTCGACCCGCACGGCCAGTTCATCTGGAGTGCTGACGGTCAGCAGATCCGCAACGCCGACGGCGTGCACTTCACGATGTTCGCCGGTGCATGGTTGCGACCGGTGGTGCTGCCGCCGGTGGCCATGCTGGGCTTGGCAGCACGCGACCAGGCCGCGGCGCGCTGAGAGAGGTCAGCGTCCGGCCAGGAAGCGGGTGAGCGCGTCGGCCTCGAGCTCGACGTGGCGGGTGAGCCCACCGATGATCGCCTCCTCCGCCTTCGACGCGATCAGCGGGACCGAGACATCGAGGTCGCCGGTCAGGTGCTCAGTGGTGGTGCCGTCAACCTCGTCGAGCCGGAGCTCGCCGCTGCAGCGCAGCAACCCGTCGTAGTGGTCGGGGACAACGACCACCGTGCCCTCGTGGCGCTCGAGGTCGAGGTGGGTCTCGATCACCCACGTCAGCTTCGACTCGTCGACCACCATCGCGGCCGGGCCGCTGACGTGACCAGCGAACGCGTAGCGGACCCTGGTCGTCATCGACGATCCATGCACGCTGGCTTCGAGCAGCTCGGGTGACTCGAGGTTGGCCAGCGAGTCGCCGAGGTGCTCGTAGTAGGCACGATCGGCAAGCGCTGCCTCGACCGCTGCACGCGGCGCGTCGATCGTGGCCTGGATGGCGAAGCGCACCTCGCTCAGCCCATCGGAGGGAGGCCGAGCTTGCGGTGGTCCCAGCTGACGGTTCGATCGACGTTGAGCTTCACGATGATCCGGTTGTTCAGCATCAACTCGACCAGCGGCCGCATCTCCTCGGTGTACTCGCCTTGGTAGCGGTCGAACACGCTCACCCCGAGCTCCCAGATCTTGTCTGGGTCCTCGACGATCTCAGCCGTTCCCACCAGCTCGACCCCGCGGAGCTGGTCGTAGGAGTCGCCGTCCTCAAAGAGGCAGGTCATCGTGGGGTTGCGGGCGAGGTTGCGAGCTTTCTGCGACTTGGCCTTGGTCTCGATGGCGATGGTCCCGTCGACGAAGCCGTACCACATGGCCACCGCGTGGATCGTGCCGTCGTGGTTCATCGTGCACATGGTCATCGGTCGGCGCTCAGCCAGGAACGACGCGACCTCGTCCTCAGTCATCTTGATCTGGGAGCGCTGGTTCACGCCGCCGCCGGTGGGTATCGACATCCTGTGTCCTCCAGGCTCGAGAAGCTCAGGAGCGAAGACTAGACCCAGCCGCGGCGCCGCGAAGAGTTCACCTTTGGATCATCGCCGTGACTCTCCGCCGTTGCCCACGGTTCACCTCGCCTCCTTAGGGTTCGGGACATGGCCGGTTGGAGCAGCGATGAGCGCAGCCCACTGACGCCACACGGGCACGCCCCCACCACCTGGTGGCAGGGCCTGCAGGCAGTGCGACGATCCGCCCGTCGCACCTGCCACTTCGAGGCGACCCCGAACGGTCACACCCCCCGACCGTCGGGGCCGCCTCCAGTCGCGAAGCGCGTGGGCCCGTCGCCCGCGCACCCGAGCCACCGTCCGGTGCGGTGAGCAGCGTTGCCCTTGTTGATCACTTGGCCAGCTCGTCGATGACGCCGCTGATCCTGGTGGTCGATGACGAGGCCTCCTACCGTGACGCGCTGACCTCGGGGTTGCGCGCCGAGGGCTTCGAGGGTTTCGATCAGGACCGCGGTCTG
>CAITOG010000364.1 GCA_903893955.1 uncultured Actinomycetes bacterium | reverse complement strand
TCGACCCTGAGCGACTTCGCGCGCTCGACCACGTGGTCGGGGCCAACCTCGAAGGTGCCCACGAGGGACGGGGCCTCAGGATCGGGGTGGCCTGCGGACGGTTCAACGGTGGGATAACCCAGCGGATGCTCGACGGCGTGCTCGACGCCGCTGATCGGCTCGGCGTCGACGCCAAGGACCTTGTGGTGGCGTGGGTGCCGGGCGCCTTCGAGCTCCCGTTGTTGGCCAAGACCATGTTCGAGGGGGCAGGCGTCGATGCGGTGGTGGCACTTGGCGCTGTCATTCGAGGCGACACCGGCCACTACGACTTCGTGGCCGGCGAGTGTGCCAGAGGACTGCAGGACGTTGCGCTGGCGACCGGTCGACCAGTGATCTTCGGGGTCCTGACGACCGACACCGTCGAGCAGGCGCTGGTGCGCTCTGAGGCGGGTCCTGGCAACAAGGGCGCCGAGGCGCTCGAGACCGCTGTCGAGTTCGTTCGACTCCAGCGCACGCCTCCGCTGGGTTGAGCGCATCGGTCCTCGGTCCGATGGGCAATGATGGGGGAGTGCTGAATCTCGTCCTGCCAAAAGGGTCCCTCGAGCGCGCCACGCTCGAGCTGTTCGCTGCCGCTGATCTGACGGTCCATCGTTCAAGCGATGTCGACTACCGGGCATCCATCGACGATCCGAGGGTCGGCGAGGTGCGGATCCTGCGACCCCAGGAGATCCCTGTCTACGTGGCCGAAGGCCGCTTCGATCTCGGCATCACGGGTCGAGACTGGATCGAGGAGCGGGGTGCTGAGGTCGTGTCGCTCGGCGAGCTGAGCTACTCAAAGGCGACGTCGAACCCGATCAGGGTCGTCCTGGCCGTGGCTGGCGACTCGCCCTTCGACTCGCTCCAGGATCTCGCAGCTCACACAGGACGGCTGCGAGTCGCGACTGAGTACCCAGCGCTCACGACACGGGCGCTCACTGCCAGCGGCATCGATGCTGAGGTGTCGCTATCCTACGGCGCGACCGAGGCAAAGGTGCCTGACATCGCCGACTGCGTGGTGGAGATCACCGAGACAGGCCGCGCACTGCGCGCTGCCGGGCTCAAGATCATCCACACATTGCTCACCTCGCGCACAGAGCTGATCGCCAACCCTGCAGCCGCAGCGGATCCTTCCAAGCGCCACGCCATGGGCCAGATCATGACGCTGCTGGCGGGCACGCTCGAAGCCCGCGAGAAGGTGCTGGTCAAGCTCAACGTGGCCACGGATTCTCTCGATGCTGTCCTCGCGGTGCTTCCGTCGCTCCGCTCGCCGACGGTCTCAGAGCTGTCGGGTGGTGCGGGCTTCGCTGTCGAGACCGTGGCGGCGAAGTCTGAGATCAACACGCTGATCCCGGCGCTCAAGGACAATGGCGCCACCGACATCATCGAGCTGGCGCTCTCCAAGATCGTGCACTGACATGTCGGCGCCTCAGATCGGCACCGTGACCATGTTCGATCAGGACAGGGCGATCGGCGTGGTGACCCTCGACGATGGGGCCGAGGTCGAGTTCCACTCGACGGCCCTGAGCGACCGAAGCCGAGTCGTTGCGATCGGGACCAGGGTGGCTGTCGAGGTGGTGCCGTGGCATTCGGGCTCGCAGCACTGCCGAGAGGTCGTCAAGCTCTAGGGGGCGTGGAGCTCCTCGTCGGTCGCCTGGGCGGCTGCGAGCTGGACCCATGCAAGGCGGAGCTGCGCCAGGCCCTCCTTGAGCGGCTCGGCCGAATCGCCGAGCCGCTCCCCGAGGCCCTCGATCACTCCTGCCAGGGCATCGACAGCCATCTGGGCCTCTGAGAGGCGAGGTGGCTGGAGGGAGAGGTAGACGGCAGCGAGCTCGAAGAGCCCGTAGCAGTGGTTCGAGATGACGACGGCTGGATCGGAGCCCGCAAGCTCGGCCTGGAGTCGTTCGAGCTCGTCGGCGGTGTCGGTGCTGGTGTCATCGGTCATGGGTGCTAGGTTAGATCCCTGTTCAACATCAAGCGGGGTGGTGCCGGAGTTGCCGGAACCCCTCCACCTGCCCACTGCGATAGAGAGTGCGGTAGGTCGAGATCGGATTCGCAGGTAGCGCTGCGCCTCCTCGTGCGATGCCATGGCGCTGACCGTCAAGTGACGGCAGCCCGGAAGCAAGGGAGAGGCCCCATAGCGACTGCCGGATCAGGTGACCATCGGATCAACGAGCGGATCCGAGTCCGAGAGGTGCGGCTCGTCGATCCCGACGGCCAGCAGCTCGGGATCAAACCGCTCCCCGAGGCGCTCTCCATCGCCCGCTCCATGGATCTTGACCTCGTCGAGGTGGCGCCGAACGCCGCCCCGCCGGTCTGTCGGATCATGGACTACGGGAAGTTCAAGTTCGACGAGGCCCAGAAGGCCAAGGAGTCTCGTCGCAAGGCGGTGAACGTCGGCGTCAAGGAGATGAAGTACCGACCCAAGATCGGACCGGGCGACTTCGACACCAAAACCCGTCAAGTCGCCAAGTTCCTTGGTGAAGGTCACAAGGTGAAGCTGACGATCATGTTCCGAGGGCGAGAGGTCTTCCACCCAGAGCTGGGCAAGAAGATCCTGGACCGAGTTGCCGAAACCATCGGCGACGGGGCAAAGATCGAGGCTGAGCCCCGACTCGACGGGCGCAACATGACGATGGTGCTGGCACCGCAGAAGCGAGCCAAGCAGAACGACCACAAGCCACAGGCAGAGGCTGGCGAGACGGCTGTCGCCGTCGCAGAGCCGATCGCTGGTGACGAGACGACCACAGGAGAGGAATGACATGCCGAAGATGAAGACGCACAAGGGGGCGGCAGCCCGAGTCAAGGTGACCGCAAGTGGTCGCCTCCGCCGTCGCCAGCAGAACCGTGGCCACATCATGGAGAAGAAGTCCTCGGTGCGCACCCGCCGACTGGCGCGTGAGCTCGAGATCTCCAAGGCCGACGAAGGTCGCATCAAGAGGATGCTCGGCCGATAGCGGCCACGATCGGCCCAGGCGCTGATCGACGAAGAACTCAACACGACGACGAAGAGAAGGAGTTGAACGATGGCTAGGGTCAAGCGCTCTGTCAACGCTCGCAAGCACCACAAGGCAGTCCTTGAGGAGGCGAAGGGCCACTATGGCAACCGGAGCCGTTCCTTCCGCGCTGCCAACGAGTCGGTGCTCCACGCCAAGCAGTACGCGTTCCGGGACCGCCGGGCACGCAAGGGAGAGTTCCGAAAGCTGTGGATCCAGCGGATTAATGCTGGCGCCCGAGCGAACGGCATGAGCTACAGCCGTTTCATCGCCGGCCTCCACGCTGCTGGTGTCGAGGTGGATCGCAAGGTCCTGGCCGACCTGGCGGTCAACGACGAAGCGGCGTTCGCGTCGCTCGTCTCTGTGGCCGGCTCGGCCCTCGAGACCGAGGCCAGCTCCTGAGCGAGCCGCTCGGTCCTCGGAATCCCGAGGTCCAGCGACTTCGGCGACTCCTCTCCTCGCGTCGGAACCGGCGCGAGGAGGGAGCCTTCGCCATCGAGGGTCCCGAGCTCCTCTCAAGCGCTCTCCGGGCGAACTGGGACGTCGAGCTCGTGGTCGTCGACCCTGCGCGTTCTGCCGACGTGGCGGCGTCGTGCGAGCAGGCAGCGGATGCCGGCGTCACAGTGGCGATGCTGCGCTCCGAGGTGCTCGTGAAGATCAGCGACGCAGTCACCCCACAAGGGTGCGCCGCCATCGTACGAAGCCAGGACCTGCACCTCGATGACATAGGCGACGGTGATCTCGTCATCCTCGATGAGGTTCGAGACCCAGGAAACCTCGGTGCAGTCGTGCGTGTGGCCGAGGCCGCAGGTACGGCAGGCGTCGTGCTGACAGGCTCCTCAGCTGACCCCTTCGGGCCCAAGGCCCTGCGCGCATCAGCCGGTTCGACCTTTCGCATCCCTGTCGTCGATGGCGGGGCGCTCGGCGATGTGCTCGAGCACTTCGATGCGCGTGGTGTGACCTCGTTCGCCACCTCGTCGCATGGTGGCGAGGACTTCTCGGCCGTCTCGTGGCCGCACCCGATGGCACTCGTCTTCGGCAATGAGGCCCACGGGCTCGCTCCAGCGATGCTGGAGCGATGCGAGCGTCAGGTCGAAATCCCGCTCGGGGGTGAGGTCGAATCCCTGAACCTTGCGGTCGCAGCCGGCATCCTTCTGTTCTCCTCTGCCCGACCGCTTCGGTCGACGAAGGCGCCGCAGGCACCCTCTACGATGCAGTCCATGGCGGAGGGCGAGAACTGACGTGACTGGACTGGACCACGAGGCCCTCAGCGCCATCGTCACCGAGCTGACGGCAGCGATCAGCACTGTCGACGACCTTGCCGGTCTCGACGAGGTCGTCGCTCGGGCGACAGCGAAGGACGGGCCGCTCGGGAGCCTCAAGCGATCGCTCGGTGGCATTGCAGACCTCGAGTCTCGGAAATCCGCTGGTCGAGCCATCAACGACGCACTGGCGCAGGTCACTGCGGCAGCGGATGCTCGTCGGGTGACGCTCGCAGCGGCAGCTCGTACGGAGCAGCTCGAAGCAGATCGGCTCGATCTGACCGAGGTCGTCATCGAGGATGTCAGGGTGCCTGTGGTACGCGGGCACGAACATCTGGTCAGCCAGACGAGAGCCTCCCTCGAGGAGGTGTTCGTCGCCATGGGCTTCACCGTCACTGAGGGACCTGAGGTTGAGACGGACTGGTACAACTTCGAGGCCCTGAACCTCCCGCCGGGCCACCCGGCTCGAGACATGTACGACACGATGTACCTCGAGATCGGGGAGCCCGAGACCGTCCTCATGAGGACGCACACGTCGCCGATGCAGATCCATCTCCTCGAGGCCGCCGTCGAAGCCGACGCGCTGCCGGTCCATGCCGCCATGGCCGGTCGCTGCTACCGACTCGACACTCCCGATGCCCGCCACCTCCCGGTGTTCCACCAGATCGAGGGTCTCGTGATCGATCGCGGCATCACCTTCGCTGATCTTGCCGGCGTGATCGAGACCTTCACCTCGGCCTACTTCGGGCCTGACATCCACTCACGGCTCCGCCCCGCGTACTTCCCGTTCACCGAGCCCTCGGCGGAGTTCGAGATCACCTGCACCATCTGTCGAGGCGATGGATGTCGGACGTGCTCGCGCACTGGATGGATCGAGCTCGGTGGATGCGGCATGGTCGACCCCGCAGTCTTCGAGGCCGTCGGCATCGACCCGACGGAGTGGTCGGGCTTCGCATTTGGGTTCGGTATCGACCGCTGCGCCCAGATGCGCCACCAGATCCCCGATATGCGGCTCCTGATCGAGAACGATCTCCGCTTCAACCGTCAGTTCTAGGAGGACCGTTGCGCACCCCGCTGTCGTGGCTCAAGGACTTCGCTCCGTTCCCGGATGATGCCGGGCTTCTGCGCGCCACGCTCGATGATCTCGGTCTTGTTGTCGAGGAGATCGAGGTCGTCGGCGAAGGGTTGAGCGACGTGGTGATCGCCCGGATCGACGAGATCACTGCTATCGAGGGCGCTGACCGGGTCCGGCGAGTGGTGGTGGAGGCTGGAGGAGGTCCGCTCGAGATCGTCTGTGGCGCCACCAACTTCGAGCTTGGCGATCTGGTCCCGCTTGCCCCGGTGGGCGCGGTGCTGCCAGGTGGCTTCGAGATCGCGAAGCGAAAGATGCGCGGTGTGACCTCGAACGGGATGCTCTGCTCAGGGCGCGAGCTCGGTCTCGGTGATGACCATGCCGGGTTGTTGATCCTGACGCACACGGCGGCAGCTCCCGGCGAGCGGCTCATCGATGTGCTCCGCCTCGAGCCTGATGTCATCTTCGACGTGACGGTCGAAGGGAATCGGCCTGACGCGTGGTGCATCAGCGGGATAGCGCGCGACCTTGCGGCTCGTCTCAACCTTCCCTTCTCGTTCCCTTCGCTCTCCTCGATGCCGCTGCGCGGATCGGAGACCGCAGAGCGAGCTTCGCTTGAGGTCGTCGACACCCAGCTGAGTCCTCGCTTCTCCGTCGCGGTGGTTGACGGGGTCGAGGTCGGGGATTCACCGTCGTGGGTGGTCGAGCGACTCGAGAAGGCCGGGATGCGGTCGATCAACAACGTCGTCGACGCCTCCAACTACGTCATGCTCGAGCTCGGCCAGCCGAACCACCCCTACGACTTGGCAAAGGTCCAGGGTCCGGGTCTCCGCGTTCGGCGAGCGGCCCCTGGCGAGTCGCTCACCACGCTCGACGGCGTCGAGCGCTCCTTGGGTGTCGCGGGACGCAGCGTCGGTGATACCGGGACTGACGTGGTCATCTGTGATGCAGCTAATGAGATCCTCGGCATCGCCGGCATCTTGGGCGGGGCGACGAGCGAGATCGATGCGTCGACCACAACGATCCTCTTCGAGGCGGCGACCTTCGATCCGATCACGGTCACGAGGACAAGCCGTCGACTGGCATTGCGCACCGAGGCCGCAGCACGATTCTCCAAGGGGACCGATCCGGCGGTCCTCGAAGCTGCGATCGACCGATTCGGTCAGATCCTCGCCCTC
Organism: uncultured Actinomycetes bacterium; assembly: GCA_903893955.1. Taxonomy (GTDB): domain Bacteria; phylum Actinomycetota; class Acidimicrobiia; order Acidimicrobiales; family RAAP-2; genus CAIUMH01. Next base: position 8,736 of record CAITOG010000364.1, on the reverse strand, counting down.
AGCGCTCCTTCGGCCACCATGGCGCCATCGCCGCTCTTCGTGCCCGAGGCGCCACCCACGCCACTCGAGGTTGTTGCGCCGATCGACAGGATCAACGCCATCCTCGGGACGAGCTTTGAGGTCAGCGAGGTCGCTGGCCTGCTCGGCAGGATCGGGTTCGAGTGCGCTGTCGATGGTGACAAGCTCACTGTCACGGTCCCGACGAATCGTCCCGACATTAGGGCGGGCGAGCCTGGTGTGGCCGACCTGGCGGAAGAGGTGGCTCGGACATGGGGCTACAGCCGCCTGCCGAGGAGGACGCCGACCTGGTCGCAGCCTGGTCGACCTGGAGCGCGGCAGGCCGAGAGAGCACGTCTGCGACGGGTGCTCTGCGGCCTTGGCGCCACGGAGGCATGGACCAGCTCGCTCGTCGCGCCGGACCAAGCGCGATCGGTGGGCTTCGATGAAGAAGAGATCGTCGTCGCCAATCCGCTGACAGAGGGTGAATCACGCCTCCGGCGCTCGCTGCTCCCGGGCTTGCTCGACGCGGCTGGCCGCAATCTCGATCGGCGAGCAGATGATGTGGCCCTCTTTGAGATCGGCGCCACCTTCGTGCACCCGTCGAGCCTGCCGGGACGAGCCTCGCGTGCCGGGGCGAGGGGGAGCGGTGAGGTCACGATGCCGGCTGAGTCTGAGCGCCTATCGCTCGTGCTTGCTCGAGATGGCGACGATGCCACCTCCGCCCTGGCAGCATTCTCGGCGATCGCTGACGCGCTCCGACTGTCCCGGGTCATCGTGGCAACACAGGATGAGGCGACGAGCCCTGCCCTGGCCGGCTTGCACCCCAGTCGTTCTGGCGTGCTGGTCGACAAGCAAACCGGTGCAGTCGTGGGCGTGGTGGGCGAGATCGATCCCGAGGTCGTCACCCACGTCGCACCCGGAGCTCGTGACCGGCGACTTGGCTGGCTGGATCTCGATCTCGATGTGCTGTGGGACCCGGGCGCCGTGCTCCGGCGCCCACTGGAGGCCGCACCCATCAGCCGCTATCCATCAGCAGATCTCGATCTCGCATTCGTCGTCCCTGACCCCATCTCGGTCGAATCGCTCCTCGACGCCATCAGCGAAGGCGCTGGTGATTTGCTCGAGTCGGTGCGACTCTTCGACGTCTATCGAGGAGCAGGCGTCGACGACGGAGCAAGAAGCTTGGCAGTCCGTTGCAGGCTGGTCGCTCTTGACCGCACCCTCGATGACGCCCAGCTCGCAGAGGTGCGAGCTCGCATGGTCGGCTCCGCCGAGGCTCTGGGCTGTCGCCTCCGTTAGCTCACGGATCGATGGCGGCAACAGGCTCGCCATCGGCAGGTGTCGATCGTTGGGTGGCGAGCCACGAGCCGATGATGATCAGCGGGAAGCCCAGAAGCATCGCAGGCGTCACATGCTCGCCGAGCAGCACGATCCCAAGCAGGACGGCCACCGCGGGGTTGACGTAGGTCACGACGGTCGAGCGTGCCGGCCCCACCTCGACGATCAATGCGAAGAACACCAGGAACGCCGCCGCCGTGCAGACGAGGGCGAGCACTGCGATGGCGGCGACTGTCTCGGCGCTCACGTGTGACGGCAGGTGGGTGAGACCGAAGGGTGCGTAGAGGAGAGCGACGAGCGCGACGGATGCAGCCACGACCCCGGTGCCCGGCAGCTCCGAGAGCTTGGTGGCGATGATCAGCGGCCCGATCGAGTAGCCGAGGATCACGCCGCTCATCTGCACGATGCCGATCGTGTTGGAACCACCGAGGCTGAGGCCGACGAGCAGCGCAACCCCACCCGCTCCAAGGAGGAGCCCGACAAGCCGGGTGGCGCCGAGGGGTTCGTGGATGTGGGTGAAGCGGTAGAGGAAGGCGGCGACCATCGGCACGGATGCGACGAGGAGCGCAGTCAGGGAGCTCGACAGGTGCTGCTCTGCCTTCGTCATCAGCAGCCACGGAACCCCGAACTCGACCAAGGCGTAGGCGGCGACCCAGCCGGCCTTTGTCCTGAGCGCTGCCACGCCACGAGTCGCCACGACCCAGGGCACCATCACGACGGCGACAGGTGCGGTGCGGAGGAAGACGAGGGTTCCTGGATCGACCTCTCGGACGGCGACCTTGATGAGGAGATACGGCAGTCCCCAGATGATGCAGAGCGCAACGAACAGGACCAACCCTCTGCGGCTCACGGAGACATTCCTAGCCGACGTCGCTGTGTAGTTGCATGAATATGCGCTCTGATGTATAGAATTGCGCTCATGCGTGTCGGGGTAGCAGGAGCATCGGGCTATGCGGGTATGGAGCTCGTGCGCCTGCTCTCAGCCCATCCGCACTTCGAGCTCGAGGTCCTCTCGGGCCACTCCACCGCAGGGGAGTCGATCGCCTCCCACTCCCCATCACTGACCGGCGCAGTTGGTGGTTCGAACTACGCGCCGACGACAGCGGACGCCTTCGACGGTCTCGACCTCGTCTTCGTGGCGCTCCCCCATGGGGCGTCGCAAGACCTTGTCCCAGCGCTCGTTGCAGCGGGACTCACCGTGGTCGACCTTGGAGCCGACTTCCGGCTGAGCCCCTATGAGTACCAGCGATGGTACGGCGAAGAGCACCGTGCCCCCGAGCTGTGTGCCAGTGCCGCCTACGGCTTGGTCGAACGGAATCGCGCTGCCTTGACAGGGGCCGCCCTGGTCGCTGTCCCCGGGTGCTATCCGACGGCCGCCAACCTCGGCCTTGGACCCTTCGTCGATGCCGGGGCGATCGACGTGACCGACGTCATCGTGGACGCCGCGAGCGGGCTCTCGGGAGCGGGACGTGCGCCAACGGATCGGCTGCACTTCGCTGCGGCTGATGAGGACGTGGTCGCCTACGGGCTGCTTGACCACCGGCACACCGCCGAGATGGAGCTCGTCCTCGGGGCCAGTGTTCTGTTCACCCCGCATCTGGTCCCGATGGTGCGCGGCATGCTCGCGACCAGCTATGCGCGACCTCTCGACGGACTGGACTCAGCAGGAGCGATGGCCATCCTCCATGATGCCTACGACGCAGAGCACTTCGTCCACGTGGTCGATGCCCCACCCTCGACGAAGTGGGCATCGGGATCGAACGCTGCTTTCGTGACGGCACGCGTCGACGAGCGGACAGGGCGGCTGCTCGTGCTGAGCGCCATCGACAACCTGGGCAAGGGTGCAGCGGGCCAGGCGGTGCAGTGCGCAAACGTCGTCGCCGGCATCGGTGAGACAGCCGGGCTGAGCAATGTGGGGGTCTATCCATGACCGTGACTGCGGTGCAAGGGGTGCGGGCAACCGGTCAGGCAGTTGGCATCAAGGGAGGCGGCGTGCCGGACGCGGCCCTGGTGGCGTTCGATGAGCCCGCCGCCTGTGTCGCGGTCTTCACGACCAACAAAGCGCCTGCCGCCCCTGTCCAGGTCAGTCGACAGCACCTGATCGCGACGGGAGGCCTTGTCAGAGCCATCGTGCTGACATCGGGCAACGCCAATGCTGCGACTGGTGAGCCGGGGGTCAGCGTCGCCGAAGAGATCTGCGCTTCGGTGGCTGAGCAGCTCGGCTGCGCCGCCGAGGAGGTGCTGATCTGTCAGACAGGTCTGATCGGGATCCCCTTCCCTCTCGATGCTGCTCGGGAGGGCATCGGGCAGTTGGCTGGAGCGCTCAGCGCCAGCTTGACCGCAGGCCAGCGGGCAGCTGAGGCGATCATGACCACCGACACGTTCGCCAAGCAGAACCTGATCGGGCGCAGGACGTTCACCATCGGCTCGATGGCGAAGGGGGCAGCGATGCTCGCCCCCAACATGGCCACGATGCTCGCCGTGGTGGTCACCGACGCCAAGCTCGAGCCACCGGCGCTTGACCGCGCGCTGCGCACGGCGGTGGCAGGGAGCTTCAACTCTCTCGATGTCGACGGCGCCACATCGACCAACGACACCGTCATCCTCGTCTCGACTGGCGTGGGCCCTCCGGTGGGCGAGTCGGAGTTCACCGAGGCGCTGAGCCAGTCCTGCAAGGGATTGGCCGATGCGATGGCCTTCGACTCGGAAGGGGCGACCAAAGCCGTGCGGATCACGGTCACTGGGGCAGCGACTGATGGCGAGGCTCACCAAGGGGCGCGAAAGGTGGCGACCTCACAGCTGGTCAAGTGCTCCTTGAACGGCGAGGATCCCTACTGGGGCCGTGTGCTCAGCGAGATCGCCACCGCAGGGATCGAGTTCGATCCGCAACGAGCGGTCATCGCCTATGGGGGCATCCCGGTCTCTGTCGGGGGCGTCGGGATCGACCATGACTCAGATGCGGTGGCTCGCCATATGGCTGAGCGCTGGCTCTCCATCGAGATCGAGCTCGGCATGGGCGACGGCGTGGGCTCCATCCTGACGACCGACCTGGGCTACGGCTACATCGACGAGAACCGGACGACATCATGACGACCCAGCGGCGCGACCCGGCGATCACCGCCGAGCTCCTGATCGAGGCCTTGCCGTACATCCGGCGCTTCCATGGATCTGTGGTGGTGGTCAAGTACGGCGGCAACGCGCTCGCCGGTGCCGATGAGGCCACAGGTCTGTCGTCGTTCGCCGAGGACATCGTCCTGCTCCAGGCGGTCGGCCTCAAGCCTGTCGTCGTCCATGGCGGTGGCCCTCAGATCGCCGACCTGTTGCGCCGCGTCGGCAAGGAGTCCCAGTTCAAGGATGGTCTTCGGGTGACCGATGCCGAAACCCTCGAGGTGGCTCGCATGGTGCTCGTCGGGAAGGTCAACAGCGACATCGTTGGCGCCATCAACATGCACGGCTCCTTGGCTGTGGGCCTGTCAGGCGTCGATGCCAACCTCATCCGAGCTGACGTCCGCTCCGAGGATCTTGGTTTCGTCGGCGACGTCACCTCAGTCGATCCGACCATCGTGGAGCGGCTGGTCTCGCAAGGACTCGTCCCGGTCATCGCCACCATCGGCTCGGACGATGCCGGCCAGTCCTACAACATCAATGCCGACACCGTGGCTGGCGAGATCGCAGCTGCGCTTGGGGCGACGAAGCTGGTCTTCTTGTCTGACGTGGCTGGACTCCGAGCCGACCCTGCCGACCCCTCGACGGTGCTGGCCGAGGTCACCGCGTCGCAGGTGGAGGAAATGGTGGCATCAGGCGCTGCCGAGGGGGGCATGGTTCCCAAGGTCGAGGCATGTGTGATCGCCGTCCACGGCGGCGTGAGCGCGGCCCACATCTTGGACGGCACCGTCCCTCACGCGCTGCTCGTCGAGCTCTTCACCGACGGGGGCGTCGGGACAATGGTGCTGCCATGAGGGATCGCTCACACCTCATGACGACCTATGCCGAGCCTGCGGTGACGTTCGTCGAGGGTCGGGGGAGCGTCCTCATCGATGATGCCGGGACGGAGTATCTCGACTTCCTCGGCGGCCTGGCAGTGGTCTCGTTGGGTCATGCCCGCCCTGAGGTGACGCAAGCGATCGAAGAGCAAGCGGGACGGCTCACGCACGTCTCGAACCTCTTCGCCAACGATGTCGGCCCCCAGGTGGCGGATCTCCTCGATTCCCTTCTTCGCCAGGCGACAGGTCAGAGCGGTCGGATCTTCTTCTGCAACTCGGGTGCCGAGGCCAACGAGTGCGCCCTCAAGCTGGCACGACGCGCCAGTCCGGGTCGCTTCAAGGTTGTGTCGACAGCGGATTCCTTCCATGGCCGCACGCTCGCCACCCTCGCCGCAACAGGACAGCCGGAGAAGCAGGTTGCCTTTGCGCCGATGCCCGAGGGGTTCAGCTCTGTCCCGTTCGGCGATCTCAAAGCCCTCGCCGAAGAGCTCGAGAACGAAGATGTCGCTGCGGTGATCATCGAGGGGATCCAGGCTGAAGGGGGCGTCAACGTGCCCCACGATGGCTACCTGAGCGAGGTTTCGGCGCTGTGTCGCGAGCACGGCACCCTGCTGATCCTCGATGAGGTGCAGACCGGGCTGGCTCGCACGGGCGACTGGTTCTCCTTCCAGCACGATCACATCGCGCCCGACATCGTGACGTTGGCCAAGGCGCTCGGCAACGGCGTTCCGGTTGGGGCGTGCTGGGCGCGCGACGAGGTGGCCGCAGCGTTCGAGCCCGGTGACCACGGGTCGACCTTCGGCGGGCAACCTCTCGCGATGGCTGCGGCGCTGGCAACGGTGTCGACGATGATCGAGATCGACGCACCTCGCCTCGCGGGCGAAGCCGGCGAGGTGCTCAGAGCGGGCCTGCTGGATCTGCCAGGCGTGATCTCGGTCCGGGGGAGGGGGCTCCTGCTCGGGGCAGTGCTGGATGCTCCTGTCGCCCGGGAGGTTGCGGCAGGGGCGCTGAGTGCGGGGCTCGTGCTGAACGCTGTCCGACCCGACGTGCTGCGGCTCACGCCGCCGCTGACGGTGTCAGCGGACGAGATCCGACGTGCGCTCACGATCCTCTCGGTTGAGCTCGAAGCAACGAGAGCGCAAGGAGCATCGCGATGACTCGTCACCTTCTGGACCTCGCTGATGTCGGCCCGGCCGGCGTCGTTGACCTGGTGGAGGCCTCGCTGCAACCTGTATCGCCAGTCCTCCATGGGCTTGGCGTGGCGATGGTCTTCGAGAAGCCATCAGCCCGGACCCGTAACTCCACCGAGATGGCGGTCGTCGACCTTGGGGGCCACCCGGTCATGATCACCGATGCCGAGGTAGGGATCGATCGACGCGAGACAGCGGAGGATGTCGCACGCACCCTTGGGTGCTTCCACCGAGTCATCGCTGCTCGGGTCAACGATCACACTGTGCTTGAGCGGATGGCCGTGGCACTCGACGACGCCAACATGGAGTGCTCGGTCGTGAACCTCCTCAGTGATCGTTCACATCCCTGCCAGGCGATCGCCGACGTGTTGACGCTCGTCGACGAGTACGGCGATGGGACTGACCTGCTGGCCCTTCGTGGCCGCACGCTCGCCTATGTGGGCGATGCCAACAACGTGACCGTGTCTCTCGCACAGGCGATGCTTGCGGTCGGCGTCGATGTGCGGGTGGCCTCACCCGTTGGCTATCGCTTCGATGAGGCCACGTTGGAGGAGCTCGGCTCCTTTGGTGCGGCCAGCGGAGCGACGCTGCTCCAGCTCGATTCGCCACAGGCGGCCGCAGAAGGGGCCGATGTCCTCTACACCGATGTGTGGGTCTCCATGGGCCAAGAGGCTGAAGCCGCTGAGCGTCGAGCAGCGTTCGAAGGTTTCCAGATCAACGGCGGCCTTCTCGAAGCGGCTGCTCACGACGCGATCCTCCTTCACTGCCTGCCAGCCCATCGTGGCGAGGAGGTCTCTGCCGAGGCGCTCGAATCGAATGCGAGCCGCGTCTGGCGGCAGGCCGCGCACCGCCGAACGGCGATGCGTGGCGTCCTGAGCCAGCTCGTTGAGGGGAATCAGTCGTGAGGACATCGAAGCAGCAGCGCCAGCATCGGATCGGCGAGATGCTGCAGCACGACGTCGTCTCGAGTCAGTCGATGCTCGTCGAGCTCCTCGCCGCTGAGGGCATCACCGCCACCCAGGCGACGGTCTCGCGAGACCTCGAAGAGCTCGGTGCGATCACGGTCCGGATCCCTGGTGGGGAGCGTGCACTGGCGCTGCCAGAGCTACCTGCACAGCAGGTCGCTCCGATCGATCACCTCAGGCGAGTCCTGGGGGAGTGGGCGGTGGCAATCGCGTGCGCCGGACCTCTCGTGGTCATCCGGACGCCGCCAGGATGCGCCCACGTTGTGGCCTCGGCGCTGGATCGCACCGTCATCGATGGCATCGTCGGTACGGTGGCGGGCGATGACACGATCATGGTCGCCGTGAGCGACGACGTGGGCGTGCAGGCGGTCAGCGCGTCGCTGGCGGACATGGCGGGAATCGAGGTCCGGCCTGGGTTGAAGAAGTCGAGTACATCCAAGAGAACAGCACGGAGCTGAGATGTCGAAGCGAGTGGTGTTGGCGTACAGCGGCGGTCTTGACACGTCGGTGGCAGTCCGCTGGTTGATCGAGGAGATGGACGCTGAGGTCATCTGTGTTGCTGTCGACGTCGGCCAGTCCCCCGACTCGACCGGAGAGGACTGGGAGTCGATCAGACAGCGTGCCCTCGCCGCAGGGGCGATCGAGGCAACCGTCATCGATGCACGGACCGAGATGGCTGAGGACTACTGCGTGCCAGCGATTCGGGCGAATGCTCGCTACGAGGGCAAGTACCCCCTTGTCTCGGCGCTGTCGCGACCTGTGATCGTCAAGCACCTCGTTGCCGAGGCGCGCAAGCACGGGGCCCACGCCGTCGCCCACGGCTGCACTGGGAAGGGCAACGACCAGGTTCGCTTCGAGGTGGGCACTCGGGCACTTGCGCCGGATCTCGAGGTGATCGCCCCGGCCCGCGTGTGGGGCATGACTCGTGAGGAGTCCGTGGAGTACGCAGCCAAGTGGGATATCCCCATCGGGCAGACGAAGGCCAAGATCTACTCGATCGACGAGAACCTGTGGGGCCGAGCGATCGAGTGTGGTGCCATCGAAGACCCGTGGGCAACCGCACCCGATGAGCCCTACACCCTGACGCGGGTGACCGAATCGTCACCCGATGAGATGGTGTTGAGCTTCGAGTCGGGCGTTCCAGTTGCTGTCGATGGGCGCTCACTCGGCGTGGCCGACCTTATCGATGAGGTCGGTCGCAGGGCTGGCTCGCGAGGTTTCGGTCGGATCGACATGGTCGAGAACCGACGAGTCGGGATC
>CAITOG010000363.1 GCA_903893955.1 uncultured Actinomycetes bacterium | reverse complement strand
GAGCGCTGCGCCCATGTCATCGGTGACGAGCACGCCCTTGCCCGCCGCAAGACCGTCAGTCTTGATCACGTACGGCGCCGCCAAGGAGGCGAGAACGGTCCGCGCTGCCGCTTGCTCGGTCACCGTCCAGTGCCGAGCCGTCGGCACGCCGGCCTCCACCAAGAGCTCCTTCATGAAGGCCTTGGAGCCCTCGAGCTGTGCGCCGTCGGCGCCGGGTCCCACCACCAGGCACCCTCTCGCTCGGAGGCGATCGGCGATGCCGTCGACGAGCGGCACCTCAGGGCCGATGACGAACAGATCCGCCTCGAGCTCCTCGGCGCCGCGTCGGTCGATCGAGATGCTCCCGTGCCCCACGTGGCCGGGCATGCCCGGGTTGCCAGGGGTCACGATCACCTCGGCCCCCTGTGCCGCCATCGCACGCGCCAGTGCGTGCTCTCGTCCTCCGGAGCCGACGACGACGACTCGGCGGGTCACGAGGCGTCGAAGCTGACGAACTGCTCTCGGCCTGGGCCCACGCCGACGGTGCGGACCGGCACGCCGATCTGCTCGGCCAAGAACGCCACGTATGCCTTAGCCTCGGCCGGCAGCTGATCGACCGAGGTCATCGCCGTCAGATCGGTCTGCCACCCAGGCAGCTCCTCGTAGATCGGGGTGACCTTGTGGAGGATCGACTGGTGGTACGGCGGATAGTCGTAGCGGACGCCATCGGCCTCGTAGCCGACGCAGACCTTGACCGTCTCGAAGGTGTCGAGCACGTCGAGCTTGGTCAGGGCGACTTCGGTGAGCGAGTTGAGGCGCACCGCCTGGCGAGCCATGACCGCGTCGAACCATCCGCAGCGGCGCATCCGGCCGGTGTTGGTGCCGAACTCGTGACCCCGCTCGACGAGCAAGGTGGCCAGGTCATCGAACACCTCGGTCGGGAACGGCCCTGCGCCGACCCTCGTGACGTAGGCCTTGGCGATCCCGACGATCGAGGTGAGATCCATCGGACCGAGACCCGACCCGGTGCACGCACCGCCTGCCACCGGGTTCGAGCTGGTGACGAACGGGTAGGTCCCGTGGTCGAGGTCGAGGAAGGTCGCTTGTGCACCCTCGAGCAGGATGTTCTGGCCACCCGCCAGGGCGTCATGGAGGAAGCCCACCGTGTCGGCCACCATCGGTGCGATCCTGGGGCTCAGCTGGCCGATGTAGAAGTCGGTGATCTCATCAGCGGAGAAGGGCAGCCGGTTGTAGACCTTGGCCAGCAGCGCGTTCTTCTCCTTGAGCACCACATCGAGCTTCTGGCGGAAGATTTTCTCGTCGAGGAGGTCCTGGACCCTGAGGCCCACCCTGGTCGCCTTGTCGGCGTAGGTTGGTCCGATGCCCCGCTTGGTTGTGCCGAGCGCGGCCTTCCCGAGGTAGCGCTCGGTCACCCGGTCGAGCTCTCGGTGGTACGGCATGATCAGGTGCGCGTTGCCGCTCACCATCAGTGCCGAGGTGTCGACGCCCTTCGACTCGAGCGTGTCGATCTCTTCGAGGAGGACCGACGGATCGACCACGACGCCGTTGCCGATGACCGGCGTGACGCTCGGGTAGAGGATCCCGCTCGGGATGAGCTGCAGGGCGAAGGCCTCGCCGTCGACCACGATGCGGTGGCCAGCATTGTGGCCGCCCTGATAGCGGACGACGACGTCCTGCTCCTTGGAGAGGAGGTCTGTCAGCTTGCCCTTGCCCTCGTCACCCCACTGGGTCCCGACCACCACGGTTGCCGGCACGTGAAGCTCCTTGTTTCGAGGACCCGGATCGTTCCTAGTCTACCGCCTCAGGCGACCCGGCTGAGATGGCTCGAGCGGACAGCAGCCACCTCTCCGGGGCACCGGCGCGTCCGTGGCCGATCGTCGACTTCAGCTGAGGACGAGGTCGCCGTCGAGCACGTCGAGACGAACGGTGTCGCCCTCCAAGTACGTCGCCTCGAGCAGCTTGAGCGCAAGAGGATCCTCGACCTGGCGCTGGATGACACGACGCAAGGGTCGAGCTCCGAAGTCGGGGTCGAACCCGAGCTCTGCGAGCCGATGCTCCGCCGCTGGCGAGACCTCGAGACCGAGTCTGCGCTCAGACAGCCGAGCTCGCAGCCGACCAAGCTGGATGCCCACGATGATGGCGAGATCCTCCTCGGTCAGCGAGCGGAACCGGACGATCTCGTCGATTCGGTTCACGAACTCTGGCTTGAAGTGGTCCCTGGGGTCGCCCGGGATGTTCGACGTCATGATCAGCACCACGTTGGTGAAGTCGACAGTACGACCCTGTCCGTCGGTCAGTCGACCGTCCTCGAGCACCTGGAGCAGCAGGTTGAACACGTCAGGGTGCGCCTTCTCGAGCTCGTCGAGCAGGACGACCGAGTAGGGGCGACGCCGCACCGCCTCGGTGAGCTGGCCGCCCTCCTCATAGCCGACGTACCCCGGAGGGGCGCCGACCAGGCGGGACACCGCGAACTTCTCCATGTACTCGCTCATGTCGATGCGGACCATGGCCTTGTCGTCGTCGAAGAGGAACTCAGCCAACGCTCGGGCCAGCTCGGTCTTGCCGACGCCGGTCGGCCCCATGAAGAGGAACGAGCCGATCGGTCGGTTGGGGTCGGAGAGTCCTGAGCGGCTGCGACGGATGGCGTTGGCCACCGCCTCGACCGCCTCGTCCTGGCCGACGACTCGGCTGTGGAGGAGCTCCTCCATGGCGATGAGCTTCGCCACCTCGCCCTCGAGCATGCGCGAGACCGGCACGCCGGTGGCCCGGCTGACGACCTCAGCCACATCCTCGGCATCGACCTCCTCCTTCAAGAATCGCTGCTCGATCTGGAGGTCTGCCAAGGTGGCGGTGGCCTCCTCGATGCGGCTCTCGATCTCTGGGACCTCGCCGTAGCGGATCGCCGAGGCGCTGGCGAGGTCGCCCTCGCGCTCCAATCGGTCTGCGTCGCCGCGCTTGTCTTCGAGCTCGCCCTTGAGCTGGCGGATCTCCTCGATCTGGGCCTTCTCGGCCTGCCAGTGGGCGGTCATCTCGTTCGACTGCTCTTGGAGCTCAGCGAGCTCCGCCTCCAAGCCGGCGAGGCGCTCCTTTGAAGCTTCGTCGGTCTCCTTGGCCAGCGCCATCTTCTCGATCTCGAGCTGGCGCATCCGGCGGATGACCACGTCGAGCTCGGTGGGCATCGAGTCGATCTCGATGCGGAGGCGGCTCGCTGCCTCATCCATCAGGTCGATCGCCTTGTCGGGCAGGAAGCGGCCGGTGACATAGCGGTCCGACAACGTGGCGGCCGCCACCAGCGCGGCGTCCTGGATGCGCACGCCGTGGTGGACCTCGTAGCGCTCCTTCAAGCCTCGCAGGATCGCCACAGTGTCCTCGACCGAGGGCTCGCCGACAAAGACCTGCTGGAAGCGCCGCTCGAGGGCAGCGTCCTTCTCGATGTACTTGCGGTACTCATCCAGGGTCGTGGCGCCGACCAGTCGGAGCTCGCCTCGTGCCAGGAGCGGCTTGATCATGTTGCCCGCGTCCATCGCACCCTCGGCCGCACCCGCACCGACGATGGTGTGGATCTCATCGATGAAGGTGATGATCTCGCCTTCGGCATCCTGGATCTCCTTGAGCACTGCCTTCAAGCGCTCCTCGAACTCGCCGCGGAACTTGGCCCCTGCCACCAGGGAGCCGAGGTCGAGCGCCATGACCCGCTTGTTGCGCAGACCCTCAGGCACGTCGCCCTCGACGATGCGCAGCGCCAGGCCTTCGACAATGGCTGTCTTGCCCACGCCGGGCTCACCGATCAGGACTGGGTTGTTCTTGGTGCGGCGCGACAGCACCTGGATCACCCGCCGGATCTCCTCGTCACGACCGATGACCGGATCGAGCTTGTTGGCCGTCGCCAGCGCGGTCAGGTCGCGCGCGTACTTCTCGAGCGACTGGAAGGTGTCCTCTGGGGTGGGCGTCGTGACCCGGTGTGAGCCCCGCACCTCTCTGAGCGCGCCGAGCAGCGCATCTCGGGTGACGCCGAGCTCGTCGGCGAAGGCCAGCATGAGGTGCTCGACCGAGACGTACTCGTCGCCCATCTCGGCGCGGAGCGCATCGGCGTCCTCGAGGCCGTCGTGGAGGGTTCGACTCATCTGAGGCTGCGAACCGCCGACGGTGCGGGGCAGCCGGCTCAGCTGCTCGCCCAGCTGCCGGGCGACGTCGGTCGGGTCGACACCGAGAGAGCGCAGGATCGGGGGAGCAATCCCCTCGCCCTGGGCCAGGATCGCGGCGAGCACGTGCGCCGGCGTCACCTCTGCCTGTCCCGCCGCGGTCGCTTGAGTGGTCGCCGCCTGGAACGCTTCGCGGGTCCTGTTCGTCCACCTCTCCGGGTCAATCGCCATTGTCACTCCTCACACAATCCGTCATTGCTGTCATGTCCCCGTCGCTGTCGTCCTCTCCTCGTCGACCGGGCGCTCTTCGCCCGCCGGGCGCGTTCATCTGCTTTGCCGTCGACCCACGTAGATCGTCGGCGCCTGGTTCAGCGGCACGATCTCTCGCCGCATGGAGCGTCGGACCTCATCGACCGTTCGTCGGTGCTCGGCCTCGAGCTCCTCGACCTGTCGTCGGAGCCGCTCGACCTCTGCCTCGAGGGTGAGCACCCGTCGCACGCCCTCGAGATTGAGCCCCTCGCTGGTGAGCTCCTGGATCCGACGGAGCCGGGCCAGGTCGCGCTCAGAGAACCGCCTCGAGCCGCCCGCGGTGCGGGTCGGATCGAGCAGGCCACTCCGCTCGTAGTTCCTGAGTGTCTGGGGGTGCACCCCTGCGAGCTCGGCAGCCACCGAGATCACGTACACAGCCTTCGTGGGATCGTGCGCAGCGCTCATGCGTCGACCTCCTCGATGATGTCGTCGTCCTCACGTTCACCAAGCGCCGCCTCGAGCGACTCGACAGCCTTTCGCTGCTCGTCGGTGAGCGCGGTGGGCACAGTGACCTGGATCGAGACGATCAGGTCGCCGGCCACCGCTGACTTCTTGGCCGCAGGCACACCTCGCCCCTTGACCCGGAGCTTCGCCCCAGGCTGGGTCCCTGCCGGCACCTTGAGCGTGACCGGGTCATCAAGTGTCGCGACGGTGACCTTGGTCCCGAGTGCGGCCTCTGGAAAGGTGATGGACGCTGTGGTCTGGAGGTTGCGCCCTCGCCTGGTGAAGCGCGGATCGCGTCCCACGTGGCAGACGACATAGAGATCGCCGGCTGGTGCGCCGGGCTCGCCCGGCTGGCCGCGTCCCTTGACCCTGATGCGCTGCCCATCCTCGACCCCGGCGGGGATGCGGACCTTGACCGACCTGGTCGAGGCCTCGCGGCCGGTGCCATGGCACGAGGGGCATGGCGTCTCGATGACCTGACCGCGACCTTGGCACGCGGGGCAGACCGTCGAGAGCGAGAACATCCCCTGGTTGTCGTCGAGCACGCCAGCGCCGCCGCAGCGACCGCAGGTGTGCGTCGCTGTGCCGGGCGCCGCGCCTGAACCGGCACAGGTCGAGCATCGGTGCTCAGAGGGCAGGTTCACGCTCGTGGTGACCCCGCGGACCGCATCGGCGAAGGCCAGGTGGAGTCCAGCCTCGATGTCAGCGCCCCGTTGTGGCTGACGCTGCCGACGACG
>CAITOG010000362.1 GCA_903893955.1 uncultured Actinomycetes bacterium | reverse complement strand
GGAGACGAGCCGGGAGAGTCAACGGCACTGGCGCTCGCTGCTGTCCGAGGGGCAGACGCCAAGCTGGGCGAGGAGCCGGTCGTCCTCGACGTGGCGGAGCTGCTTGGTGTCATCGACTATTTCGTGATCATCGCCGGCCGCAACGCCCGCCAGGTGTCGAGCATCGTCGAAGCCGTTGAGGAAGAGGTGAAGAAGGAGCTCGCCAGAGGTCCGCTTCGCATCGAGGGCCACCGCGAGCCGAGCTGGGTACTCATGGACTACGGCGATGTGGTCGTGCACGTCTTCTTGGAAGAGACACGGCGCTTCTACGACCTCGAGCACCTGTGGTCGAGCGCCCCTCGCCTCGACGTGAGCTCGTCAGTGACGACCGGCCCACGTACGAAGAGCGCGCTCGAGGCCTAGGGCGCAGCAGCCAAGGTGGCGTAGTCCGCTGCGGACACCGGCTGCGAGGTTGTCTGGCCGGTACCGGTCGGGACGCTGATCGGCGCACCCGCGACCTCGAAGGCCACGGCGCTGATGCCGGGCTGTTGGGTGGCGGTGAGCACGATCTGACCGATCGCCTGGACCTGCGCCGAACCGCTGAGCTGCGCGAAGGCGCTGTTGAGTCCGAGGACAGCGGTGCCGTTGGAGATCGACGCGGCGGTGACCTGTGCCCCCCGGGGCAGTGCGGTGGTGATCCCCGTCGACGCCTCGGCTGTGGTCGGACCGTCGAAGAGGGCATCGAGGACCGTGATCAGGCCGGCCGGGACGGGCACTTCTCGGTCGACGGCGATGATCTTGCCGGCTGCGTCGAGCAGGGCGATCGGCTCTGACACGTAGGCCACCGCCGGCCTGGTGGTGGTCGTCGAGGTGGGGACGGTCGGCGACAGCAGGTGAAAGGGGACACGCGACGGCGGGACCTGTGTCGACTGCTCGCTGGTCGGGATGCCACACGCTGCCATGAGCAAGCCAACGATCACCATCGCCACCATCGCCCTTGTCGTCGTCATGTGGTGGCTCCATCGGTCGGGAGGGCGACGACGAATCGTGCGCCACCCCCAGCTGCTTCCTCGATGTGGACGGTGCCGCCTAGTCGCCGGACGTGGTCTGCGACGAGAGCCAATCCGAGGCCGGTCCCTTGACCTGCGCCACGGCGACCAGCCGCACCTCCGCGGTAGAAGCGATCGAAGACAGCGATGCGCTCCTCCGGCGGGATCCCCGCGCCATGGTCTTCGACGGCGATCTCCACGACCCCTCGAGCTTCGGTCACCTCGACAGCGGTGGCGCCACCGGCATAATGCTCGGCGTTCTCAAGAAGGTTCGATATGATCCGCTCGACTCGACGCTTGTCGACCAAGACCACCGAGTGCTCGGCGGGGGGAGCGATCTTGATGATTGCGCTTGCCCCTGCGCCTGACGCCCGCACCGAGCTCGCCACACACCGCCGTACGAGTTCGCCCACCTCGACCGCATCGAGGTGGAGGTCGTCGGCGTCGGCATCAGATCGAGAGATTTCGAGGAGGTCGGTGACGAGTCGCTCGAAGCGAGCGACGTCGGCAGCGAGCAGATCGAGCGCCTCGGCAGAGCGATGATCCAGGGTGTCGCGCTGGCTTTCGAGCACGCCCACCGCAGCGCTCAACGTGGTGAGGGGTGACCTGAGCTCGTGGCTGACGTCTGAGGCGAATCGAGCGTCTCGGTGGATGCGCTCCTCGAGTTGATCAACCATCGCGTTGAACGAGCCCGTGAGGCCGGCGAGATCAGGATCCGCACTGTCGACGGGAAGTCGCGTTGCGAGATCACCGCGAGCGATGGCGACCGCAGCGTCGGAGACCTCTGTCAGAGGTCGCATCGCTCTCCTCGAGGCGGCCAGGCCGAGCAGTGCGCCGAGCAGCGTCGTGGCAGCGCCGGCGGTCGCGAGGGCCACGAGGAGAACCTTGAGCGTGTGCTGGAGCGACGTCAGGTCGTCGACCAAGTAGTACTCGGCGTTCACCGACGGGATCGGGATGCCGACGCTCAATAACGGCCGGCCGGTCTGCGAGGAGGCCTGGTACGCAACATGCCCCGCCTTGACGTTGCTGCGCAATGCGCTCGGCAGGGAGGACCGCGAGATGGTCAGCGAGGTCGAGAACCACCGACCGCCGAGATCAAGCAACGAAGAGGTGCCCTGGCCAGTGTCGAGGGACGTCACCTCTGCTCCGATCGAAGGTACCTGGGCGGCGATCGCGTTTCGCAGCAACGCAGCATTGGCATAGCCCTGGTGGAGAAGCGCAGTCTGCTGTTCGACGATCAAGGTGTGGCGGGTGGTGAGATAGGCGATCGTGCCCATCAGTGATGACAGGACGAAGGCGCCGAGAGCGAAGATGATGATGAGCCGGGCTCGAAGGCCAAGCGCCAGGCGACGGCGACCTCGGCCGTCGTCGCTCATGGGACCAGCTTGAATCCGAGGCCCCTGACGGTGACCAAGTGGGTCGGGAGCGCTGGATCTGGCTCGATCTTGGTGCGGAGCCGCCTGACGTGGACGTCGACCAGGCGACCGTCACCGAAGTAGTCATAGCCCCAGACCCGCTCGAGCAGCTGCTCGCGACTCACGACCTTGTTCGGCGTCGCCGCGAGCTCACAGAGGAGGCGGAATTCGGTGCGGGTGCAGTGGATCTCGGACCCGTCGCGACGTCGCAGCACGCCTTCGTCGGGGAGCAGCTCGAGGTCACCGAAGGCGAAGCCTCCGGTCTCGTTCGCCTCGTCGTTGCGAGCACGCCGCAGCAGTGCTCGCATCCGAGCAGCGAGCTCCTTGGGAACGAAAGGCTTGGTGACATAGTCGTCAGCACCAGCCTCGAGCCCAGCGACGATGTCGTGGGTGTCGGTCCGTGCGGTGACCATGATGATTGGGACGGCCGAATCTCGACGAAGGGCCCGACAGCACTCGAAGCCATCCATGCCGGGGAGCATCAGGTCGACGAGCACCAGGTCTGCCGGCGAGGCTGCGAACAGGTCGAGCGCCTCCTCCCCGCTGCCCGCCTCTGCCACTTCGTAGCCTTCGGCCTCGAAGGAGAGCCGCATCGAGGACCGGATCCGCTCATCGTCCTCCACTAGCAAGATGCGGTCGGCCATGGTCTGCTCGTCCTCGTGCCCTCAGGTCGAGGGCGGCTTGTGCGTCGGGTGCGGCTGCGTGGCATGGAGGTTAGACGACGGTCCCTCCCGAACTGTGGCACCGACCGGTACCCTTTGACCATGGTCACCGAGGCTCGTGCGGTCGCCGACCCGTTCGTCGTCGAGGACTATCGAGCATGGCTCTCTGGGCGATCTGCCTCGACCAGCCGGGCTTATCTACGCGATCTCGACCAGCTGCGCAGCTGGCTCCATGAGCAGGGCGTGGAGTCGCCGGCGACCGTCGAGACGAGGTTGCTGCGGCGATGGCTGGCGGATCTCACTGCGTCGGGGTTGGCGCGGGCGACGCTCCAGCGCAAGGTGGCCTCGATCCGTTCGTACTTCAGGTGGCTCGAGGATCGCGGGCTGCTCGAGGCCGATCCGGCGGCACGGCTCAGGGCACCGAGCGGCGGGTCTCGACTGCCATCGCTTGTCGGGCGGGTAGAGCTTGCCGAGCTGCTGGACTC
>CAITOG010000361.1 GCA_903893955.1 uncultured Actinomycetes bacterium | reverse complement strand
TTGCGGTTGGTGGGGAACTACGCCACGCTCGAACAGATCGCGCAGCTGCTGACCATGCCGTCGGTGGCGACCACGCTTGCACTCGATCTCGAGCGTCGTGAGCAGCTGATCAGTCGGGTGCGAGAGGGAAAGCTGATCTTTGGCGTGACCGCTGACCAGCGAGCCCGATTCGACATCTACGAGCAGTCGTCGGGGCCAGTATCCGACGACGTCGGGACGTGGGAGCGTCTCATCGACTCGGTGGTCGCGTCCTCGCTGTATCCGCCAGCTCGACCTGACGATCTCGCTGCCGACTCGCACGAGCTCCCGCTCCCACCATTGGGTGAACCGGTCGATTTGCCTGGCTTTGCCTCCCTACAGCCGCTGATGAGGATTCTGGAGACCGCCGACGAGCTTCGTGCCGCTCCTCGGCTTGGGCGGGTGGGTGCCTCGATGCCACTCCTTAAGTGGCTCAACCTTCTTCGGGACTGGATGTTCGAGATCGCGGTGCAGGGGTCGAGCGGTGACGATTCCCTCGAGCGAGCCCAGCGACGACTTCGCGACGCGCTCGAGACCATCGACGGTCTCGACGAGCTCGATATGACCTTCGAGCAGTTCCTCGAGCTCTGGGATTCGCTTGCCGGGTCTCGAGGCTCAACCCGACTCCATGGTCGACGCGGCATCGTGGTCGCTGGTCTCGACGACCTCGCCTGGGCACCCTACAAGGTGGTGTGCATCCTGGGCCTCGACGACGACAAGCTGCCCGACGCAGGCTTGCCGAGCCCGGTGATGGCCCAGCTCCCCCCTAGTTCGGAAGGTCGCCGTCCATCGGGCGACCCTGATGTTCGACGCCACAGTCACGGAGCGCTGCTGGCTGCGATCCTGAGCGCAAGTGAGCGATTGATCGTCAGCTGCAACGTCAGCAGCGAGGAGTCGGGGGGCGAGGTTGAGCTTGCGATCCCACTTTCGGAGCTCCTCGATTCGATTGGTGAGGTGACGAACGAAGTTGACGGAGGTCCATTGGAGCGGGAGCGGCGTTCGGTCCGACGCCATGTCTTCTTCGACGATCACACACGTCCTCGCTTCGATGCTCGCTTGCGGCGGATTGATCAGGAGCGAACGCCACGACTGGTCGAGCGCACTACCCCCGAGGTCGGTGACCTCGACATTCGAGAGCTGGCTCAGTTCTTTCGGGACCCGGTCGGCCAACACCTGCGCCGTGCTCGGAACGTGCTCACGCCGAGGAGCGGTGAGGGCGCAACGGTGCGTCCAAGAATCTCAGTAGATGATCTGACGAAATTCAGGTTCCGCGAGCGGTTCGTGAACGAGGCTGCGTCGCTCGGGGACGTGCGTGGCGTTCTGGCCAGTGTCGCCGACGGGGCGACTTTCGACGCAGCGTTCGATGCCATCGCAGTCGCCACCGAACCCCTCTTCGCCGAACTCTCCGCCGACCCTGACTTGATGGGTGACGTCCCTCCGATCTTCTGGTCGACCAAGGAGCTGAAGGAAACGCTCGATCTCTTCGTCCTCAACCGGTTCTTTGACGAGTTTGACCATGAAACGATCGAGTCACGTGAGGACCCGTCCTACCTCCCTATCGATCTTGGGGAACTTGGCACCCTCGTCCTCGCGACGGCGCATGCGTCGAATGAGCGCAGCCTCGTCGTCCGCCGCCACTTGGCGACCGGTGCTCCCTCGGTCCTGCA
>CAITOG010000360.1 GCA_903893955.1 uncultured Actinomycetes bacterium | reverse complement strand
GCGTATCTCAACCTCAACCTCTTCGCGTGGGTGCCCCACGCGCTCGCACACGGGCACAATCCCTTCTTCTCGACAGCGCTCAACCACCCGGCGGGCCTCAACCTGCTCGTCAACACCGGGGAGCCAGCGCTCGCTGTCGCCCTCTGGCCGATCGCGGCGCTGTTCGGGCCGACCGCGTCGTACAACCTCGCTGTCATCCTGGCGATGCCGCTGGCTGCGGTGACCGCCTACGTGCTGGCCCGCCATCTGGTGGCCTGGCGTCCTGCGGCGTTCTTCGTCGGCCTGGTCGTTGGCTTCGGGCCCTATGAGGTGCAGACCTCGCTCGGCTCGCACCTGCAGCTCTCCTTCACCGCCGTCGTGCCATTGCTCTTCCTCGTGTGCATGTGGCTGGCTCGAGGCCAGGTGGGCCCGGTGGTCGGGGGCTGTGAGCTGGCAGCACTCGCCGTCGTGCAGTACTTCATCTCGACCGAGGTGCTCATGACAGCCGGTCTTGTTGCCGTGATCGCAGGGGCGACCGCGCTGCTCGCCTCGGCTCGCGTTCGCTCGTCGCTCAAGGGGATGCTCGGCGGCGCCATCGTCGCTGGTGCGCTCGGCTCAGTGGTGCTGGCGTGGCCGGTGTGGTTCACCCTGCGAGGTCCTCAGTCGGTCAAGGGTCCGGTCCAGCTGGTGGCGCAGGCCTATCGGAGCGACCTGCTGGCCCTGGTCATCCCCCCGAGAGGGCTGGCGCTCGCGCCGGCGTCGCTGACATCGCTGTCCGCCCATTTCTCGCAGATCAACCACGAGAACGTGGCCTACCTCGGGATTCCCCTTGTCGTGGCCGGCGTGGCCACGATGGCGTGGTGCTGGCGACGATCGAGCGTGGTGGTTGCGGCAGTCGTCGCATTGACGACCTTCGTCCTTGGGCTGGGTGGCTCGTTGGCGATCTCAGGTGCGCCGGCCATCGGCGCTGGTGACACGGCGGTCGGACGTCTGTGGCTTCCCGAGGCGCTGCTCGGGGATCTGCCCACGGTCAAGAACCTGATCCCCTCTCGCTTCGCCCTCTACACAGCAATCTTCCTGGCGCTGCTCGTTGCGCTCGGCCTCGATCGGCTCCGCAGGGAGCTGCCCGGCATCGATCTGCCGGTCGTGCTGCCGGTCGGGGTGATGGGGCTGTGCGTGGCGCCACTGATCCCGCTCGGCGCAGGCGGCTACGTCCTCACGCCGGTGGGACCGGCACCGGCGTACCTGGCCAGCAGCGGCGTCGTGCCCGGGACCGCGATCGCCATCGCCCCATATCCGGCCGGACAGCGTCCAGTGGCGATGCTCTGGCAGGTGGACACAGGCTTCCGCTTCGCCATGCCGTCTGGACATGCCAAGGCGCCAGACGGACCATCGGGGGCCGTCGCCTTCACCCCCGGACTCGGCTACGCGGTCTCCTCGACTACGGCGCTCACCTTGATGGCCATCACGAGAGGACAGGTGCTCCTCGAGCCTGCAGCGACCTCACGCTCGATGCGTGCCGAGCTCGAGTCATGGAAGGTCGAGCGGGTGGTGGTTGTCACAAGCAAGGTCGCGCACCCTGGCCGCGGGGTGGCCCAGCTCGATGTCGTGCTCCACGAGCACGGGATACGCCGAGGCGATGTGGTGGCCTGGCTGCGACCAGCCAATGGATGGTGAGCCCGTCGGGCTTTCTTCTCGCTAGCGGACTGCGACTGGTGTGATCGCTGAGCCCACGGCGCCGGTGAAGCGCAGCGGGGAAGCATCGAGGAGGAAGCTGTAGCGACCATCGGCCGCCGCTGCTGCGGCGAGCTCGTCGAGCACCCAATTCTGCCCTTGGGTCAGACCCATCTCACGCAGGTGGAGCAGGTGGACCGGCAAGAAGTCCTCGTCGCTCTCGCCCGGGAACACCTCCATCGTCATGGTGTCGATCGCTGCCAGAGATACGTCATGCTCCCTGAGCCAGACCGCGGTGGCCATGGTGAGACCCGGCGCAGGCCAGGTGTAGGCCACGAGGTCACGACCCGGATCGTCGAGCGCCAAACCGAGTGCGAGGTGGCGCATCTGGCCGGTGCGGACGCACACCGCATCGCCAGGCTCAGGACGGATTCCCGCCAGCTCGACAGCGGCCTCGAGATCCTCGATTGAGATGCCATGCCCCGCCGGGAGGATGTCCTCGCCACGGGCACGAGCGACATCGAGCAGGATCCCCCTCGTGACGATGGGGCCGAGGTGGTGGACGCCCAGGCGGGCAGAGCCATCTGCATCGATCTCACCGGCGTCGTACCCGTTGTAGAGCTGGCCATCGAAGCTGACGTGGGCGAGGCCGTCGATGTGGGTGGCGCACTGCATCGAGAAGGACACCACGTCCTCACTGAACGAAGGACCGTCGGGCGCCATCTCCTCGGGGACGTTGATCCGAGACATCTCGATGCGAGGGTTCACCCGTCCCTTGATGAAGCCGAGCTGGATGCCCTCCGCCGCCGAGAGGGGCAGGCTCATCGAGAGTGCATCACCTTCGACGATTGCCGCCGCTGCCCTCAGTCGGGCAGCGCGATCGATCAGGTTGAGCGTTCCCTTGACGTCATCGCTGCCCCACCGGCCCCAGTTGTTGACCTTGGCCGAGATCTCGTCGAACGCGCTCGAGCTCATGGGGCCGAAGCGTATCGGTCAGCGTGGTGGCCAACGGAGTGCATCGACGGCACCTCGTCCGATGGTGCTCAGGACGACCAGATGATCGACTGCGTCTCGGAGTAGGCGAGCAGACCGTAGTCACCCCCGTCTCGTCCGACACCGCTCATCTTGAACCCACCGAAGGGAGCCTCGTGATTGCGCTGGGCGGTGTTGACGCCGACGTGGCCAGCCTGGAGCTGCTTGGCGACCTTGAAGGCACGTGCCCCGTCGCCAGAGAAGACATAGTCGTAGAGGCCGAACTCAGAGTCATTGGCGATGGCGATGCCCTCGTCCTCGTCGTCGAAGGGGATGAGCGTGATCACCGGGCCGAAGATCTCCTGGCGGGCGCAGGTCAGGTCGTTGTCACCGACGATGAGTGTCGGACCGACGAAGTAGCCGGTGTCGAGGCCGGTCTGGCGCCCGTCGACGACCACCTCGCCGCCCTCTGGGCCAGCACCATCGATGAACGCCTTTACACGGTCACGCTGTGGCCCGGAGATCAGCGGGCCGACCATGGTCTTCGGATCGGTGGGGTCGCCCACCTGCAAGCGTGGTGCCATCGCTGTGAGACCCTCGACGACCTGATCGACGAGGCTGCGGTGGACAACCGCGCGGGTCGGGGCCGTGCAGATCTGGCCGGAGTGGAAGGACCACGTCGAGCCAATGCACGTCAGCGCCGCCTTCACGTCGGCGTCGTCCAAGATGACCGCAGCGCCCTTGCCACCGAGCTCGAGGAGCAGCCGCTTCATCGTCTTGCCGCCTGCCTCCATGATCCGCTTGCCCACCTCGGTGGACCCGGTGAAGCTGACCATGTCGACCTCGGGCGAGTCGACAAGCGCGGCCGAGGCGGCTGGACCTGACGAGTTAATGAGGTTGATCACGCCAGGCGGGAAGCCGACCTCGTCGAGGATCCGGCACAGCTCGACGATGGCGAGCGGGTCCTGAGGTGCGGGCTTGATCACGACGGTGTTGCCGGCGGCGAGGGCTGGCGCCACCTTGCCGGCCATGTTGACCAACGGGAAGTTGTAGGAGGTGATGCAGGCGACGACGCCGACCGGCTGGCGGTTGACGAGACCGCCGATGATGCCGCCAGGGGCCAGCGGCGTGGCACCGGCGAGCTGAGGGTTGAGCGGGGTCTGGAGCACCGGCCGGGGGTCTCGTGCGTAGCGGTCGAAGCGATCCGCAGCGACGGGCACCTGCATACGTGAGCCGACGGTCGCGGTGGCGCCGGTCTCGGCGATCACGAGGGGCAGGAGCTCTGGCGCCTTGGCTCGGATCGCAGCCGCAGCCTTTGACATCAGCGCGGTCCGCTCCTCGACTGCCAGGCGCGACCAGCCCGGGAGGGCGGCTCGCGCGGCGGCAGCTGCAGCGTCAGCGTCGGCTGCAGTGGCGTCAGGGGCGTGGCCCACCACGCCCTCGGTAGCCGGGTTGATGACCTCGTAGGTGCCGCCTGAAGCTGGCACCCACTCGCCACCGATGAGGAGGTTGGGCTCGTTACGCTCGCCGTTGCTCACTGCTGGCTCCTTTAGATCTTGGCCAACCGCTCTGGCGCGGCTGGCGGGCGAATCTGACACTACGTCAGAAAGCGATGGGTCGGCAGAGCCTCAGGGGTGCACTATTCCTTGCTCGCCGTTTGGGGGCTCGCCGGTGCTCTAGCCAGTGGCGTCGAGTCCCTCCTCAGCGTTTCGGTCCCGTGTGATGACTGGCTCGAGTCGACGGTCTGGGATCAGCCACATGACAGCAACTGACGTGTACACGGTGAGGGCGGCCCACCTCGACACGAATGCCACCGCGACGCCGATCACGAAGAGTGCGATCGAGAGATTCCCCTTGATGTCTCGGCCAAGCGCGGCCTTGAGCTTCGAGTCAGCGCCCTGTGATCTGATGATCGCCTTCTGGAGGATGAAGTACGCAGTTCCAGCCAGGCCGAGGACGACGCCGTAGGTCACCACCGGTGCAACAGCGCCGTGCTCGAGTGCCATCCAGCGAGTGGCGAACGGCAGGAGCGAGAGCCAGAACAGCAGGTCGAGGTTCGCCCAGAGGATGCCGGCAGTGACCCGGTCGACCGTCTTGAGCAGGTGGTGGTGGTTGACCCAGTAGATGCCGACGAACACGTAGCTCAAGGCATAGGCGAGCAGCGCCGGCATCGTCTTGAGCAACGAGGCCAACGTCGGCGACTCAGGCAGGTGGAGCTCGAGCACCATGATGGTGATGATGATGGCGAGCACGCCATCGCTGAACGCCTCCATCCTCCCCGGGCTCATCACCGCACCCTATCGACCCGCCTCATGTGGCCGCCCGGCCACGCCAGGGAGACGTCGCATCTCGCCTACGATGCACTTCATGCCCCCTTCGTTGATCGAGGCGTCGCTGGACACATCGGCTCGAGGCGAATGGCGCGTGCGCGGCGGTACGCGATGAGCAGCCCAGCCGCCCCGACGTCCTCGCTGCGAGGTGCCCCCGTCGCGGGAGACGGGCGTCGACTCGGTCGGATCGTCGCCTGGGTCCTGGTCGCAGGGATCATCATCATCGGCGTGGTCATGGTAGGAGCGAAGGTTGTCGACAACGATCGGGCGGTCCGTCTTCATTCAAGCGGCATCCCGGTGAGTGCTCGAGTGACCTACTGCCTCGGCCAGCTCGGTGGTTCTGGGACCAACGCTGTCGGCTTCGCCTGCAAGGCCACGTACAAGGTCGCGGGGACCACCTACAACG
>CAITOG010000359.1 GCA_903893955.1 uncultured Actinomycetes bacterium | reverse complement strand
GCTGCGCCTGCGCATCCGCAGTGAGCTGCGCCTTGAGCGCGGGGGAGGTGGCCGCCTGGGCTCGCTCGAACGTCTTGAGCGACCGGTCGATCCTTGCGCATGCCTGCTTCGCCTCCGACGTTGCTGCGGCACTGCCGCAGCTCGCAGCAAGGAATGGGAGCGACAGCGCGAGGACGACGAGACTTCGACGGGTGCGCTGGCTCAGTCGAGCCACGGATCGGCGCTCTCGAGAAGGAAGCGGCTGACCGAGGCGCATCGGTCGAAAACGTCGCATAGCAGCTCTTCCCCCTTCAGGATTCGAGCCAACGACACAGGACGGCGCGCCACGATGGTCAAACGGCGCTCGGGCATGTCGGTTGCTGATGCGAAGGAGTCGATCGCCGAGACCTCGAGCGGCAGCTCGATGCCGCCGATGCCAGCAAGATCGATCGCAAGGCGCAGGAGATCAGGGCCGTTGGGCAGCGGCGGGAGCGCCCAGGTGAAGGTGAGCGGGAAGTGGAAGTCGTCCGCCGGGTCCTCATCGTCGCCGAGACCGATGACAGCGTCCTCGAAGCTCAGCAGCACCCGAGGGTCGACGTCGAGGGCGAGGTGGAGATCCAGCGGACCGCCACACCCCTCCTCAGGGTGGAGGTCGACCTCCCAGACCTGTCGCAGCGAGTACGTCTCGACAAAGTGCCGCTCGTCGTGCACGTGGAAGCCATGGTCGACCGAATGGTCCTTTATCTCTGCCACATAGCCGGCTACGTCGATGGCTGCCACGGCGCTGACCTTAGCGGGCTCTTGGTGACGGGTGGCTAGGTTGGCGCTATGGAACCCACAGAGATCCAGCAGGTCCTTCGGGCCACCGCTCGAGCCGTGCGAGGCGCGCTCGAGAGCTTCGAGGGCAGTGGCCTGTCGGGGAAGCACCTCGGGCAGTACGAGCTCGATCTCGTTGCTGATCAGGCGGCGACCGAGGTTCTGCTCGGTGCTGGGTTTGCCGTGTTCTCGGAAGAGTCAGGCCATCAGGGCGAGGGCACCATCACGGTGGTCGTGGACCCCGTCGATGGTTCGACGAACTGCGACCGCGGGATCCCGTTCTACTGCGTGAGCCTCTGTGCAGTCGATGAGCACGGTCCCGTCGCCGCACTTGTCGAGAACCTCCCTGTCGGAACGCGCTACGAGGCAGTTCGTGGACAAGGCGCCACGCGCAATGGCGAGCGGATCGGAGTCTCGAGGCAAGAAGAAGGGGCCACGGCGATCATCGGCGTCAACGGCACGCTCCGCGAGGACTTCAGCTGGGGTCAATATCGAACCATGGGCGCAGCCGCCCTCGAGCTCTGCCTCGTGGCGGAGGGCGCGCTCGATGCCTATGTTCAGGCGCCTGGCTACGCGATCCACCCGTGGGACTATCTCGGCGGGGTGCTCATCGCGACAGAGGCAGGTGCCACCGTGGTGAGCCCAGCCGGCGAGGAGCTGACGATCCTGCGGGCTGAACAACGACGGCCGGTCGTGGCATCGAGCCCCGCCCTCGCAGCGCTCCTGGCGTCCCAAGTCTTTTGAGCCACCCTCGGGTTGCTCGCGACGGCCTACGCTCGGGAACCGAGGGCGCTTAGCTCAGTTGGTTAGAGCAGCTGGCTTACATTCAGCAGGTCGGGGGTTCGAGTCCCTCAGCGCCCACTCCATCTTCAGCCCCTCGCGTGATT
>CAITOG010000358.1 GCA_903893955.1 uncultured Actinomycetes bacterium | reverse complement strand
GCCACCGGTCATCTCCTCCTCGCCGAGCTCAGGGGAGGTCCTCCCCTTTGCTCCACTGGCCTCCACTTTATGCCCTCTTGCCTCATAAAGCAACCACCAAGTGCCACTTTGATGCCCCAACACGCTCAGTAGGTGCCCGTCTGGCAGGTCGGTGAAGGCGTGGAGGGCCTCGACGGCCCCTTCTCCAAGCCGATGGCGGCTTGACCCACCTCCAGGGACCCCCAGCCACGTCGTCTCGACCAACGTCCCGCACGATCCGAGCTGCGCGAGGACGAGGCCCGCTCAGGCGTGCGATCCGGCTGATGCAACAGAGTGGAGGTCATCGCGCTGAGAGGCGTAGGCGTGACGGTGCTCGACGACGCCGTCAGCCTGATGGCGACCACCAGCTTCGTGTCTTCGGTCCGTGGTGCCGGGGTCGGACGAGGATCGCCTACCCGGTGACCGCATCCCCCGTCGGTAGCGTCGGGTGCGCCGGGATCACCTCGGCGCCGCCGCTCGTCGTCGGTCCTGTCGGCGGGTCGTTCTCAGCGCGGTGGAGCAACGAGCGAAGGGTCGCTCTCGATGAGCTCGGCTGGCTCGTCACGCGCCACCACCTCGAGGAGCGCCTCCGCCAGAACCCGGCCCGTGGTCCCGCCGAGTCCGAGCTCGGCGAGCGGGACGACTGAGGTTGCTGTCGACCGATCGAGGGACGCCACGAGGGGCCCGATATCAGGGACCTCTCGTAGATACATGGCTGTCTGGAACAGGAGCCCCTCGCGACAGCGCCATGCCGAGAGCCCAAGCAGCTTTGCACCTTCGAGTGCAAGCTCGCCGTAACCCAGCGCATCAAAGCAGATCGCCGGTCCCCGACCCGACTGGGCTGTCTCGATGATCTCAAGGCCCTCTGCGCCCGCTCCCTCAAGCGCGGTCTTGAACGCTGCGCCCGCCTTCAGAAGTGCATGACGAACATCGCTCTCGGCCAGCGGGCTCATCGCCGGGACCCACAGGTCGATCCAGACGGTCTCGGTTGGCGCGATCAGGACGGCACCGCCCCCACCACGTCGACGCACTGTCATGACCTCGGCGATCACGAGGTCGCTCGGCTGAGAGCTCCCGAGGACGACGAGATCGCACGTCGGGCGCCGAAGGATCACGGTCGCCATCGTTCGACGGCGGACGTCGTCGACGTCGAGACGGGATGGCTCTTGGGTCACGCGGCTCGGCGACGCTTGCGAAGGTATGGCTCCCAGCTCGGATCACAACCGCCCCGCTGCCAACGCCACAATGGACCCCTTGGCGTCGACGGAGAGTCGGCAAGCACCCAACCGATCTCCTCGAGGAGCCGATCCCCCTTCTCGAGGTTGTGGCGCTTGCAGCACGCGACGACGTTGGACCAGTCATGCGCCCCGCCGCGACTTCGGGGGACCACGTGATCAACAGTGTCGGCGAGCGATCCGCAATACGCGCATCGGTGAGCGTCCCTCGCAAGCACCGCTCGGCGGGAGAGTGGCGCAGCTGCCGCGAGATGCGGGACCTGGACAAAGCTGCAGAGCCGCACCACCGACGGGATCGCGATCGCCACACTCGGCGAGTGCAGCACCACAGGGTCCACAGCAATCTCCACCGGCTCAGCCCGGTCTCCGAGGAGCAAGGTGGCAGTCCTGCGTGGCGAGATGATGCCCAGCGGCTCGTAGGTCACGTTGAGCAGCAGGACGTCGGCCATAGGACTCAGCGCAGCCGCCGCATCCTGGACGCCCACGCAAGGACGTCGACAAGCTCGCTCGGCGATGGCGGCGTCTCTCCGTCGCCCCCTGACGAGGTCTCCAGCCGGAACCGCCAGTACTCCGGCGGCGGGGTGGGAAGGAAGGGAGCGCGTCGCCACCACCCTGTCGGTGCCATCGCCACCGCCGAGCGGAGCGCGGATGGGATCGAGGCCGGACGAAGGAGCACGGCACGGATCGAGCCGGGGGCCAGTCGTCCGCTCATACCTCTACCGCCTGACGTTCCCTCGCTGCAAAGGCGACTCTCGCCGCCCCGACGAGCGGGCCATCGGCGCCAAGGCCAGCGGGCACGATGGTCGCTCCAGCCGTGTAGTCGAGACCTGTCGCGCCTCGAAGTTCCTCGTTGGCTGCCTCGAAGAACGGAGCGCCAAAGCCGAGCGCCACGGACCCCGCCACCACGCACAGATCGAGGTCGAGGAGCGTGACGACCGATGCCACGGCCCGGCCGACCATCGTGCCGGTCCGAAGCACCACATCCGGCGTGGCGTCTCGAGCAGGCGAACCCGTCATGGCTTCGATCGCCGATCCCGATGCCTCCGCCTCGAGGCAGCCGCGCACCCCGCAACGACAGCGTCGACCTCCGGGCTCGACCACCAGGTGGCCGAGGTGGCCCGCATTGCCCATCCGGCCATCAAGGAGCCGACCATCGACGACCAGGCCACCTCCAACCCCGGTTGAGACCACCATGGCGAGGTAATTCGCTCTGCCAGCCGCAGCGCCGCACCACCCCTCGCCGAGGGCAAGTGCCTTGGCGTCGTTGTCGATCACAACCGCGAGCCCAGTCGCCGCCTCGAGCCGCTCGTGCAGGGGGAAGTTCCGCCATGCCGGGATGTTGAGCGGCGAGACCCGACGCCCGCCGAGCTCCATCGGCCCCCCGCATCCCACACCGACGAGAGCAGGGTGTGCGCTGTGCGAGCGCCGCACAGAGTCGATCATCTCGGTGAGCGCGTCGAAGAGCCGTTCCGGATCCTCTGTTCGTGGCGTCGGCTGGATGAGCTGGCCTCGGATCGCTCCGCACTCGTCGACGAGGGCGACCGCAAGCTTGGTGCCACCGATGTCGATGGCGAGGCAGTCCACGAGAGGGGGCACTGCCAGCGGAACCTCAGCGTTCGCCGCGTTGGAAACGAGAGCGGAACCAGTCACGCATATCGTGCACTGCGCTCTCGATGCCGCTCTCGGCACCTGACGGCTCGTCCTCGTGCAGCGAGCGGGTGATGTCGTGCCAGCTCGCCTTGCCCATGCGTCGAAGGTTGCGCTCGAAGATCACCGCTGAGGCGAACATGATCGCCACCCCAAGCAGGCCGAGGAGGACCGACACCGAGTAGAAGGCGACGAGCACGACGAGGCCGAGCACGAAGAACAGCGCCGCCCACTTGCACTGTCGACCAGCGTGCCGGTAGACGGTCTCGTTCGCCACGCGATCTGCGAAGTTCGGATCCTGGCGACTGAGGGACTCCTCAAGCTCGGCGAGGATCCGCTGCTCGTGCTCTGAAAGTGGCATCGATGACCTCCCTTCTCGCCGTGTGGCCCGTCCTTGGCTTGATACTAGGACCTAGGAGACCTCATGGCCACGCGATGGTGTTCATCGCCAGCAAGATCGGAAACACCGACGAACGGCGATGGTGCTTGTAGGTTTGGGCGAGCAGTCTTGAGGAGGCGGACATGAGCGAACTCGGAGCCCTGAAGCCAGATCCTGGCATGCCCGCACCGGCCGCGGCCCCAGCGCCCGCCCCTGCGCCACCTCGACACATGGCTCGCCGGATCACCGCCTGGGTGCTCGTGGTGCTCTTCGGCCTGCTCACACCGATCACCATCGTCTCTGGGTGGGCTGTCAAGACGGTCACCAACACCGACCGCTATGTCGCGACGATGCAACCCCTCGCCAAGGACCCGGTGATCACCAACTACGTCGCCG
Source organism: uncultured Actinomycetes bacterium (assembly GCA_903893955.1). GTDB lineage: Bacteria > Actinomycetota > Acidimicrobiia > Acidimicrobiales > RAAP-2 > CAIUMH01. The sequence continues at coordinate 2,301 of CAITOG010000358.1, read as the reverse complement.
ACAAGGCGACCACCGCGCTCTTCTCGCAGCTCGGGGTCCAGCAGCGCATCGCGGCCGCCCTGCCCCGACCTGCCCAGTTCATCGCAGCGCCCGTGACCCAGCAGCTCGAGTCGTTCACTCAGAAGCAGCTCCAGAAGGCCACCAGCTCCCAGACGTTCCAGAACCTCTGGGAGCGTGAGAACCGGTTCACCCACGCCACCGCCGTGTCGATCCTCTCGGGGACGAACCCTCCACCGTCGACGACCGGACGGAAGCTCGTGGTCGAGCTCACGCCGATCCTGACCAAGGCCATCGACGAGCTCGACGCTCGAGGCGTGACCGTCTTCAACCCGATCAAGTCCCACCTCAAAACCAACCGGCTCTTGTCGCTGCAGCTCGTGTCACAACAGCAGCTGTCAAAGGCTCGGACCTTCTTCTCGCTGGCCATCAGCCTGCGATGGATCCTGCTCATCGCGACACCGCTCGTCGGCATCGCCGCGATCCTCATCGGTGTCGAGCGGCGGCGGACAGCGCTCCGGGTCGCCTTGGCTGGGGTCCTGGCATGCTTGGCGCTGGCCGCTGGGCTCACCTTGGGCCGCGTCTACTTCATGGGACACGCAGGACCGGTGACGCCGCTGGTCGCCCAGCACATCTTCGATGCGATCATGCACTTCCTGCACCGGACGCTCTACTGGACGCTTGCGGTGTTCGCCCTGCTCGCCGTCATCATGTGGGTGGTGGGCGACTCGACGTGGGCCGTTGCCCTTCGTCGCTCGGTGCGGCGCGGCACAGAGCAGATCGGTGAAGGTGCGGAGCAGCTCGCCAAGAGCGAGGCTGTTGCCAAGGCCATCGTCAAGCTGCATGCGGCGGCGCGCTTCGTTGCAAGGACGCAGCCACCACTTCGATGGGCCGGCGTGGTCATCGCCGCCTTGTTCATCTTGTTCTCGAGGACAGCAGGCGCGATCGTCTGGTCGCTGGTACTCCTCGGCGCCTATCAGATCCTCATCTCACTCATTGCGTGGTGGGCCACGAAGGAGCCGAGCAGCCCAGAGCTGCCGGCGGGCGACGAGGAGCACGCCGCGATCGGTTGACCTACTTGCGCCTGCGCCCTCTCGCCATGAGCAGCGCGATGAGCGCGCCGAGGGCCGCGGAGACCAAGATCACAACGATCAGGGAGGTCTGGGCAGACGTCACCCAGAACTGGACCTTTACCTTCTGAGCATTGGCGACAACGAACCAGACGAGCAGCACGACCGCTCCCGCGAACAGCACGATCTGCGCAGTCCTCTTGGCGTCTCGCTTCGATGGCGTGGTTGCGGGATCTGACATGGCCCACCTCCCTCTCGTTGCCTCCATGGTGCCAAACTCCGCTCACCGAGCCGGGGATCAACCTGCAGGTGCCGTGGCCACCTGCTAAGGAAAGGGGTCTGATCAGGAGGTGGGGGCAGTGGCCAGCACGGCGGCAGTGACCGGCGCATCGACGATGTGGGAGCTCATCGAGCGACGAGCTTCAGCGTCACCAGACCACCCGATGCTCTTCGATGCGGCTGGCAGGACGCTGACCTTCGGCCAGTTCAAGGGTGCCGTGGAGAGGGCAGCGGCTGGCCTGCAGGCGCTGGGGGTCGAGGAGGGCACGCCAGTGAGCTGGCAGCTCCCCACCACGATCGAGGCCATCGTCATCTCCAACGCTCTGGCTCGCATCGGTGCCGTGCAGAACCCGATCATCCATCTCTACAAAGAGCGCGAGGTCGGCTTCGCTCTCAAGCAGACTGGCTCGGAGATGCTGATCGTGCCGGGCACGTGGCGTGACATCGACTTCGTGGCGATCGCTCGGCGAGCAGCGGACGCGGTCGGCTCGACCGCTCGGATCCTCGATCTCTCCGAGGGCATGCCGGACGGTGACCCTTCCACGCTCGGACCTCCCCCTGCGGGGGCCGAGCCAGGCGACGACCCTGTCCGCTGGATCTACTACACCTCGGGATCGACGGCTGAGCCGAAGGGTGTCCAGCACACAGACCAGACCCTCATCGCAGGTGGCTGGGGCTTGGCGCGTGCGCTCGACATGTCGCCCGACGACGTGGGTTCTATCGCCTTCCCCTTCGCCCACATCGCTGGGCCCGACTACCTCGTCACCATGCTCAGCCTCGGATTCCCAGCTGTCCTGCTTGAGGCGTTCGTCCCAGCTGACGCCATCGAGCTGTTCAATCGCCATCAGGTGACCATGGTCGGCGGCTCCACCGCCTTCTACGTCGCGTACCTCAACGAGCAGCGTGCGCAGCCAGGCACTTCAATCTTCCCGACGCTCCGCCTCATGTCCGGTGG
>CAITOG010000357.1 GCA_903893955.1 uncultured Actinomycetes bacterium | reverse complement strand
CGCCCCGAAGCGGGTCGGTGGTCTCAGACGACCCCTGTTTTCGACGACACGGAGCCCCTCGCGTCCGATCCGAATGGGCAATGGTCGATGCGATCGCTCAGACGATCGTCGCCATGACTTCGAGCGGCGTCACGGACTTCTTGTGAACTATCGGGGCTAGGGCGGTCCCTGTCACAGGGCTGGTCGCGAGCCCCGAGCGATCAGCTTCCGGGAGCCGCCGATCCAGGCGAGGTCGGTCGTGAAGCGAGTCCAGACGATCGATCCAAGCGGGCTCACAACTGCAATTAGCATTGCCAGTCCGCTCTGGAACTTGCTGCAACTCCCCTTTCTGTCGAGGAGGACCTATCGATGGCGAAGAACAAGAAGTCGAAGGGCAAGGCCGCGAGAGCTGTTGCCGACGGCGACATCCCGAGGGACCTGTCGCCAGAGGGCATTGAGCAGTACGTCGTCGAGCAGGCCACAGACCGCAGCGAGGTCTCCACCCTTGGCGCTGTCCGCGATGTGCTTGAGCACGCCGACTCTGATGAGCTCGAAGCTGTCGCAACATGGCTCGATGCCATGCTGCGCGGGCGCTCCCCCGACGAGCTGGCTCGGCTCGGTGTACAGCTCCAGATCGACGATCCCTCGATCTTCGGGACCAGTCCGCTCGATCCGGATGACGAGCTCGTCCCGAACTGGCGCGAGGCGGTGTACCCCTACAAGAACCTCATGCAGCGCAAGCCCTACGAGGCACAGAAGTACATCCTCCAGGTGGAGCTGCTCAAGCTCCAAGCGTGGGTCAAGGAGACCGGGGCCAAGGTCGTCATCGTCTTTGAAGGTCGAGATGCGGCAGGCAAGGGTGGCGCGATCAAGCGCTTCATGGAGCACCTCAACCCCAGAGGAGCTCGCGTGGTGGCGCTCGAGAAGCCCACCGAGGTCGAGCGCGGCCAGTGGTACTTCCAGCGCTACGTCACCAATCTCCCGACCGCCGGGGAGATCGTGCTCTGCGATCGTTCCTGGTACAACCGGGCCGGCGTCGAGCGCGTCATGGGCTTCTGCAGCGACCAGGAGTACGAACAGTTCCTCGATGAGGTCGCAGGGTTCGAGCGGAACTTGGTGCGAAGCGACACGCATCTGATCAAGTTCTGGTTCTCGGTGTCGAGAGCGGAGCAGCAGCGACGGTTCGCCGAACGCGAGCGACACCCGCTCAAGCAGTGGAAGCTCTCTCCCGTCGACCTCGCTTCACTCGACAAGTGGGACGACTACACCACTGCGAAAGAGGTCATGTTCGCCACCACCGACACCCTGGAAGCACCTTGGACGGTGGTCAAGTCCGACTGCAAGAAGCGTGCGCGCCTCAATGCCATCCGCTACGTGCTCCATCGAATCCCCTACGAGCCCAAGGACCTCGAGCGGATCGGCCTGCTCGACCCGCTCCTCGTCGGTCGCCCACTCGCCGTGCGCGAGGTCCTCGGACTTCGCAGCTGAGAACCTCGCTTCCATGAAGGAACGAGGCTTCGCCTACCTCGGCTACGCCAGGCGCGGCAACATGGGCGATGAGCTGCTCTTCGACATCTTCTCGAAGCACCTTGCTCCTCGACAGCTCTACCTCTACCCGCGTACTCCTCGAGAGCTGGTCTCGTACATGGGCTCGCTTCGCCCTCCTCGGCGACCGACGCTTCTCCTTGGGGGCGGCACGTTCATCGGTGGCCCCTGGTGGCGATCGCACATCGAGCGGAGCTCGCTGCTGGTCCAGCCTGCCCACGTCGTGATGGTCGGGGCGGGCGCGATGGGGAGCCTCGCTGGACAGCCCGGTGGCGAGAGCACGGCCCGCGAGATTGCGAGTTGGAGGAGCATCCTTAGACGCTGTGACGAGGTCACCGTCCGTGGTCCGCTCACCCAGCAGCTCTTAGCCGATGCTGGCATCGACTCGGAGGTCGTGGGCGATCCAGCCCTCTTGGCAGACCTTCGACCGACGACCACGGTTCCCCGGCTCCTTGGAATCACCCTCGGCCCGACGAGCGGCTTCCGATCTGCCGGCGCTGAGGAGATCATCACCAAGATCTTCGATGCCGTCGTTACACTCGAAGCTCACACAGCATGCTGGCGCGT
>CAITOG010000356.1 GCA_903893955.1 uncultured Actinomycetes bacterium | reverse complement strand
TCTCTATCGCAGCAGACAACGCCCGATTCGGGCAGACAGGGCCAAAGGTGGGCAGCTTCGACGGTGGGTACGGCTCGAGCCTGCTGGCCCGCACCATCGGCCTCAAGCGGGCCAAGGAGGTCTGGTTCCTCTGCAGGCAGTACGACGCAGCAACCGCTCTCGAGTGGGGCCTGGTCAACGAGGTGGTGCCACTGGCTGACCTCGAGGCTGAGACGGTTGCGTGGTGTCGTCAGATCCTGAGCCTCTCGCCCCTGGCGCTCCGGATGCTCAAGGCCGCCTTCAACGCAGCCGACGATGGTCTGGCTGGCGTCCAGCAGCTCGCCGGCGATGCCACGATGCTCTTCTACATGTCAGAGGAGGGCCAAGAGGGCCGCAACGCCTTCGTCGAGCACCGCAAGCCGGACTTCTCGCGCTTCCCGAAGCGTCCGTGACCGACGCGGTCGCACCCGCGACACCAGGGCCAGTGGCCCGGTGGGTCGAGGGGGCTCGGCCCAAGACTCTGCCAGCGGCGATCGTGCCGGTTCTCGTGGGTCTTGGGGTGGTTCGGCCCGGTCCGATCGCCTGGGATCGTGCCATCCTGGCGGCGGTCGTGGCGCTGTCGCTCCAGATCGGCACCAACTTCGCCAATGACTACTCCGACGGGATCCGGGGCACCGACGAGGATCGAGTTGGTCCGGTGCGCCTCGTCGGGCAGCGGTTGGCGTCGCCAGGATCAGTGAAGGCGGCGGCGTTCATCTCGTTCGGCGTCGCGGCCGCGTGTGGGCTCGCACTGGCGGCGATGACCTCGTGGTGGCTCATCCCAATCGGGCTGGCAGCCTTCTTGGCCGGATGGTTCTACACGGGTGGCCCGCAGCCGTATGGCTACCTCGGCTTCGGCGAGCTCTTCGTCTTCATCTTCTTCGGCGTGGTCGCAACGGTGGGGTCGGCCTACGTGCAAGGCGGGCATTTCATCGCGCTCAGCTGGGTTGCTGCGATCCCAGTCGGCCTCCTCGCCACAGCGATGCTTGAGGCGAACAACCTTCGGGACATCGATGGCGACGTGGTGGCGGGCAAGCGGACGCTAGCGGTCCGCCTTGGACGTCGTCGTGCTGGCTGGCTCTTCGTCGGCAGCTACCTGGGCGCCGGCGTCGCCGTCATCTGCCTCAGCGTGGCGCGTCCGCCAGCGGCACTCGGCCTGCTCGGGCTGCTCGCAGCGATCCCATCGTGCCGGCTCGCGCTGAGCGAAGAGTCAGGCCGCTCGCTCTTGCCGATGCTCAAGGCCTCGGGACGAGCTCAGCTGCTCGTTGGCGCGCTGCTCGCCATCGGCTTGGCGCTGTGATGCCCTCACCCGCGCCGCTCTTCGAGCCACGATGCCACCACCTGCGCCGTCACCGTCGGCTGTTCGAGATGACAGGCGTGCCCGGCCCCCGCTACCACTGCGATGGCGACGTCAGGCAGCGCAGTTGCCATCTGGTCGGCGATCGATCGGAACTTCTGATCTTGCTCGCCGACGACGAGAAGGGTCGGCACGGTGATCTCGCCAAGCCGTCCCCACAGGTCTGGCTGCGCTCCGGTCCCGAGGTCCCGGAGGCACCTGGCCAAGCCATCGCTGGAGTTCGACAGCCGGCCGGCGAGATCGGGAGCAGCGACCGTCAGCTGCGCGAACATCGGCATCGCCAGCCACCTCTCGACGAAGGCGGCGACGCCGTCGCGTTCGATCTGGACAGCGAGCCGCTCGTCGGCTTCGACGCGGAGCGCACGCTCGGAGGGGTCGATGATGCCAGCGGTGGCGCCGAGCAGGATCAGGTGCGAAGGCCGCCGAGCACCGAGAGCGGCCGCCACCGAGAGACGACCACCCATCGAGTAGCCGAGCAGTGCAAAGGGAGCTTCGACGTCCTCGCCGAGCAGCTCGGCAGCCTCGGTGAAGTTCACCTCGACGCCGCTGCTGTCGCCATGCCCTGGCATGTCGAGCATGATGAGCTCGTGATCGCGCCCGAGCTCGTGGCCGAAGTCGCCCCACGAGGC